>JANMOR010000050.1:0-1595 GCA_031369435.1 Chitinophagaceae bacterium | reverse complement strand
CATATTTAAATTGAACAGGTAATTCCAAAAACTTTGTACTGGTTCCTTTGATCCATTTGCCGGTTAGGGAATAATCTTTTTGCAGTTTTAATTTAAAGGTTGATTCAAAGAAAGGCATTTCAATAAAAACTGAATCGCCTTTTATTTTTATATCATCAACCAATAAGCGTTCTGTTCCATTGCGGATATAAAGTCGGCGTTTACTGTCTTTTTCAACCATTTCAAAATTGAAAATAATTTCAGCTCCGTCCGGTCGCAGGATAGATGCCCTGTACCAGCCGTTGCGAAGTTTTGTTTGTGCTGTTGCCTTTGTACCCATCAACAAAAAAACAGATACTGTTATTGCAAATAATAATTTCATCATGTAATGGGCTGCAAATTACGCATTGCAGGTTATACAACAAGTCATGAAGAGGTCAGGTGGCAAAACGAACTGACAGTGATGTTATAAATTAATATCAGCATCGGATATTGTAATGCAATCAGCATAGAAATTTATTGTGCAGTCACCCTTCGGGTGAGCAGACAACATCGGCTTTTAAACAGCTTCTTATAAATTTTCAAACATATCTTTTGTCATGGCTGCCAAATCATATTCATGTTTCCAGCCCCAGTCATTTCTTGCAACACTGTCATCAATACTTTGCGGCCAGCTGTTAGCAATACGCTGGCGGTAATCAGGTTTATAAGTGATGCTGAAACCTGGTTTGTGTTTTGCAATTTCTACAGCAATTTCTTTGGGCGAAAAACTCATGGACGAGATATTATAAGAATGCCGGATATTGATCTTATCGGCCGGTGCTTCCATTAATTCAATAGTTGCACGGATGGCATCGGGCATATACATCATGGGCAGGTAAGTATCTTCTTCAAGGAAACATTCATATTTATTTTCTTCCAGTGCTTCATGAAATATTTCAACCGCATAATCGGTGGTGCCACCGCCGGGTTCTGATTTATAAGAAATGAGACCGGGATAACGCAGGCTTCTTACATCAACCCCAAAACGATTGAAAAAATAATTACACCAGAACTCACCTGCATATTTGCTGATGCCATACACTGTTGTTGGTTCAATAATGGTTTGCTGCGGACAGTTTTGTTTGGGCGATGTGGGGCCGAATACTGCAATAGAGCTTGGCCAGTAAACTTTATGCAGTTTCTCTTCTCTTGCTATATCCAATACGTTCAGCAAACCTGTCATGTTGAGGTTCCATGCAAGACCGGGATTTTTTTCACCTGTAGCAGAAAGAATCGCCGCAAGTAAATAGATCTGTGTAATGTTTTGCCGTATAACCTGCACATGCAGCATTTCTTTATTCATGACATCCAGGCTTACATATGGCCCGGTGCCTTCGAGCAGCGGATTCTGTTCACGCAGATCAGAAGCAATGACATTGGCATTCCCATAAATTTTTCGTAGTGCCATTGTGAGCTCAACACCTATCTGTCCTGAAGCACCGATCACTAATATTTTTTCTTTCAGCATAGCAAAACATTTGAATGCTCAAAAATAAGCGGAAAAACAAATGGGCGAACATTCATTCGTTTGAGCAAAAGTTAAAGCCGTGCAATTTATGACTGACAGCATTGCG
>JANMOR010000020.1:0-7202 GCA_031369435.1 Chitinophagaceae bacterium | reverse complement strand
CTGATCAATTGCTGAAATGTTTTTCTTCTTGCATCCAATTGATTTAAACCAGGCACATCCTTTGGAAGATCTTTATATACAAGAATAGTAGTGCCTTGTTGCGCCAGCTTCATTAACTGCTGAAACGATTTTTCATTGATGAGTTTATTGGCAGGCAATAAAATAGTACGATATACATTTCCTCTGCTGATAATATTGCTACCGCTGTTTGTGAACTTCTGCAACTGACGCTCACTAAAGAAATCAAAACTATATCCTTTATCTACCATCCATTTTGATACATGTTCAAATTCTGTTTTCTCGAAATTACGTTCCATTCCATCGAAGTGCTGCAGCAAAACATTGCCCGACTCTGCATAACGATCAACAATGGGGTAATAGAGCAGCACATCATTATCAGGTTTACCTTTTTGCAAAAAGCTTTGTGTACGGGTGATGTATTGATTCAGCACATGAAAATCTTTCCACTGCGGATTGGTTGGTTGAAAATGCACCGCTGCATAAAACAACCAGCCCGGCCATGGTGCTTCTTTCGGTGAATACTCAATACCATGATAAAAAATATGATTCACACCACCAATGAAATAGAGATCGATCGCTTTCTTTACATCGCCCCATGAAGAAAGAAAATGTTCATTCAACCATGTAGCCGATTCGGACGACACCAATTGTTTGCCCGATACATTTGCTGCTGAGGTAGCAAATTTGAAACGGAGAATATCCGTTCCTTCTGTTTCAGGAATATCAACAACACTATATAAGTCTAACGTGTTTGCAGGTGAACCATGAGATTGGTTACGCAACATCTTTCCTTTGGTGCCTGCCCATTTTTTCCATGTCATGGTGAAATGCTCCAGTAACAATTCATCGATCACAGAACGGTAATCATAAATGACACGACTGTTTTTCTCTGCTGCATCTTTACCAAACAAAGCAGGCAATTGTGTTTTGAGATCATAACCTTTCCGTTTCTTAAACTCTGCAAAGAAGTTTGGTGTCCAGTTACTTTGACCTCTTGCATCATCCACTTCATACGAATCATTAAAGAAAGAACGGAGATAAGAAATATCATAACCTTTGAACGATGCATCAAACTTTTTGAAATAATTCGTTGCAGCATTTAATGAAAAGTGATCAATGGCATAACCTTCGCCACCTGGTGCAGCACGTTCAACCATCTTTCCATGCAGGCCTTGAAACAAGGCATATAAAGTCCAATTGCCTTGCGGAGCAGTCCAATTCAGTTTTCCATTTGCATCAACTTTAGTTGTTAAATCAATCGTTTCATTTTTTTCAGAGTATGCAATTAAAGTTTGCAGTGGAAGTTTACCGGGGTATTGTATCTGATCCAATGCAAGTGCCTGCAGATTTTGATTGACATATACAGGCTTCAGAATATTTTCAATGGCTGCAGGTTTATTATTAGCAGTTCTTACAAATCCTTCCTGTTTGTATTCAACAGCTTCGTTTAATTGTTCGCCACCATTCAGCTTATAAGTTTTATATAAAATGGTTTTACTGGCATCTTCATCTTTCACCCATGGTCCGCCGAAAGGCCAACCGGTTCCATTCGCTAAGTCAACACCAAGTCCTAAACGTTTTGATTCATTTAAAGTGAATGAGAACATCTGCATCCATTGCGGCGATAAAAAATTGATGAATTGTTTTTCATACCCTTCTACACCATAGATAGGCGTTAACTCCACACCACCTAGTCCGGCTTTTTGGTATTGCTCCAGGTTCCAGGTAAGATCGGTTTTGTTGACTGCACTTCCTTCCCACCACCAACGTGTCCATGGCTTGGTTGTGTTGGTTACCGATGGCCAGTTGAGTTGTGCTGATGCAGCAAAACCATTCAATACAATTGCTGAAGCGAAAATTATTTTTCTCAATGTTGTTTGTTTAGGATTCATCTTGTTAATTTATCATGCGTACCTATTGGACAGTTTTTTACTGTTGACATTAACATGATTAAGCAGACCCACCCCTAAATCCCCTCCCAAGAGGGGACTTGCCAGCACACAGCCCTCGCCTTTCAACATCTCTGCCAATAATCAAACTGTTTAATTCTTCATTCACCACTCACTACTCACCATTCACAAACTACAACTCAACCGCATACACATTTTCAATGCCTTCGAAGTTAGCACGGAAGATGACCCATTTACCATCCGGACTGAAATGAACATTTGGTTCAAGCCGATAATTATGATGTTTCATATTCACCAAGCGAGTTGAAATAAATTTATCTCCTTCGGGTTTGAATAAATAGATCCACATCCCGTCTTTTGCTCTTGCAACCTGGCCTGAATTGCCGCCATCACCACAAAACAATGAATTGTCTTTGTTACTGTTGAAATGAATACTCCATTCATCACGCTGCAATTCGTATTTTGTTTTTTGCCCGGTGTTAACGTTGTGGCCTTCTACAAAAAATGTTGTGCTGCGTGGTTGTTGCAAATCGTACCAAATGATTTGTCCATCGGCACTACTCCATTCATGCCCGGCAATTTCCATGTCCATGATACGCTTATGAATCTGTGTGATTTTCTTCGTCTTTACATCAATCGTCCAGATGCGGTTTACTTTATGCCAGGGACCTTCGTGACAAAACATTAATAAGTTGGGATCAGTAGAAGAAAACTGCACATGATTTAACCAGGCACTATCAGAATGCACTTTGTTCAGCTCTTTCTTTTTGATATCTATTGTAAATAATGTGCGTGGTAATTTGGCTTCGTAAATAATATCGAAGTAGCTAGATTTGTTTGGATATTTTTTAAAGAGTTCTTTTTCTTCGTCGCTTGATTTTGCACCACCCAGCAAAGTACCATCAGCATTAATAGCAGTAACCGTTCCTTTAAAATCGGGAGGGAAAACAAAAACAGTTTTTACTTCTTTTGTTTTTGCATTTACACAAAACACCGAATCTTTGATCTGGTAATACACAATACTTTTTTTGTTATCAACGATCTCGCCATTCATGGGCGAACGATGAAACGTCAACTGCTCACTCTTTAAAGTTTTGAGATCGAGCAAATGGATTTGACGGTTACCGGAAACAACAGTGGAGATTTCCTGTTTGCGTACACTATCCACATTGTTTTTGTTGCTGCTGTAAAACACCATCGAATTACCGATGAAGGGATTGTTGTGAAAGTAGAAGCTGAGATTGCTCCTTCCTTCCATTCTTGTTAATTTAACTACACGATGTTTGGTGTCTTTATCGATCCATTCGTCCGGCATTTTTTTACCGCCGGTTTCGAGGACTTCCTGTGCATGCAGGGACAATACAGTAGCGAACAGCAGAGCAACCGTTGTGAGACATTTCATTTTTATACAGCTTTTAAACAGCCTATAAAGTAAAGACTTAAAAGCAGGACGGTTATCCTGTACAATCCTGCTACTTTTTGACCGGTTTTACTCCTTCTGAGGTCATGATTACTCTCTTCATGGTTCCATCTTTATTATAATAGAGATAGTCGATACAAACCGAGCGGTGGAAACTTCCAGCATCTGGCACCAAAGCTCCATTGTGATAGATAAAATACCAGTTGCCCTTGAACTCAATAATGGCCTGGTGATTGGTATTGCTGTTACCGGCAATTTCATTGAGAATGCCTTTATATTCCCATGGGCCATTAATATTACGACTCATAGCATAGGTGATCTTCTCCGGAAATTCGTAGGCATACGATAAATAATACCAGCCATTCCGTTTATGCACCCAGGGTGCTTCTGTAAATTTCGGTACATCTATTTTTTTGAAGTCGCCATCCATTTCAATCATGTTCTCTTTCAGTTTTACATAGTGTAACGTTGTATTGCCCCAAAAGAGATAAGCCTGTCCATCATCATCAATAAATACAGATGGATCAATATCATCCCAACTGATCTTTGCTTCCGTTGTCATATCATTTGTGATCAACGCTTTTCCAATTGCATCTTTAAATGGTCCGGTTGGACTATCACTTACAGCAACGCCAATTGCTTTTCCCCGATGTGTGCTGTCGTGTGTAATAGCAACATACCAGTAGAATTTTCCATTACGTTCAATTACCTGGCTTGCCCATGCATCATCTTTTGCCCACTTAAATGCTTTTACATTTAAGGGAGATGGATGTTCTGTCCAGTTCAGCATATCCGAAGTGGAAAAAACCAACCAGTCATGCATTACATAGCGATTCTCATTTTTTGGTGCAATATCATGCCCGGTATATAGATACACTTTATCCTTATGCACAATTGCTGCTGCATCAGCTGTGTACTTGTGGTGGATGATAGGATTACCATTCGCTTGAAAAGTTGTGTCTTTTATTTGTGCAGTGCTTTCATAGCTCAAAAACAGGTACATAACTAGTCCTGCGAAATATTGTTTGTATCGGTTCATGTACTATTTTGTTGTATGTAATTTAAGATTAACTCAAATCATTCATTTTGTTTTTACTAATGTCACATCATCCACATAACAAAACGCATTTGCAATTCCTTCTGCAATAAAACCAATTTCTATCTTTCCTCCTTTCACAGGTACACGTTTAATGGCAATGGTTTTCCATGATGCGTTTTCCTGTTTAATATAAAACACTTGAGTCTTGCCATTACTTACTGCATACATTTCAAGCTTTGCAAAGCCACTGCTGTTTTTTACTTTCGCTGTTACTGTATAATATCCATCTTCCAACTTTACATACGGCGATGAAGTGATTGTTTGTGTTACTCTTCGTTTAAAGTTGATCTTATCGTTGATGCAAAGACTTTTTTCACCGATTACTATTTTACGATCGCCCTCTGTATTAAAATAATTCAACACAGGTGATTGGTTACTATCAAGTGAAACTTTGTTTCCTTCTATCACAGTTGTTGTCCATCCCAATAAAAATTCCTGCACTGGTTTTACATGACTGGGGATTCTTTTTCTGTCTGCTTCAAAGCTTCCGTTCTTTACATAGTTATTATCAGCAGCCACTTTCCACTCACCTGTTTTTGCATTGATGTTCCAGGAACTGAGTGAATTGAAATAGGGTTCGGCTCCATCAAACGAAAGCGGAAACCATTGATTGTACCCCAAACCGTTTCCTGCAAAATTCGCCCAACGATCACCACAATACATAACAGTTTCTTGCTTGCTTCCCTTTACGTTGACGAAAAAACCAGTTTGTGTTACATGTGCATAATCACTTTCACTTCCTTTCATCACCAGCATATCATTGGTTGGTGTGTAAGGTCCACGGATATCATCAGCCACTAAATAATAAGCATACGATGCATCCCATCCATAAATGTTTGATGCTGCCATATAATACTTGCCTTTGTATTTGAACATGCAGTTGCCTTCCCTGCTTTCGCCTTGAAAAACTTTGATACAATCTAACAGGTTCACCATGCCATCTTTTACTCCGATTTCAGAAACATAAATTTTATTACGTCCGCTGCCATAAGAATAAATGAGGTAAGACTTGCCTGTGTCTTCATCGGTGAATACAGTTTGATCGCCGGTGTTGCTTGTACCGATCATCTCTTTCATATTGATACGCTGGTGTTGGGTGAACTGACCTGTTGGCGAATCAGCAAGAGTAATCAACACCTGGTTGCCATGCTGCACAAACATGGCATATTTATTTAACTCTTTCACATAAGCAACACCTAAACGTCCCACCCATGTTTTTGCTACAGTTTTAAATGCTTCTTCTTTTGTAAACACATCTGCTTCAAATGTCCAGTTAACTAAATCGGTGGAACTGTAACAGGTTACAGATTCAAACGTAGCATTGGGTAAGGTGATAGATGGATCGTTACGATAAATATCCGCTTCCTTGTAATGAACACCGTACCAATAATATTTTTCTTTGCCTGCAGCATCTTTAAATTTAAAAATCCCACCACCCTGGCTGTAGATTGGTTTCCCCTCTTTTGTATTCCAGAATACATCATTCTTAATGTTGAGCAATTGTGCATGTACATTCAATGAAACACAAGCCAATGCGATAACAAAAGAATATGTAATGAATCGTTTCATCTTTTACTTGTAAATTCTTTTTAACCATTCTTCCGGTACTGGTATAATACAAATGTTCATTGACCGTCCATCGGCAGATAACATGGCTGATTGAATCTGAATCTTTGTTCCATCAGGACTCATGGTAGGATGCGGATGATCAGCAGCAGTTGCTTTATGACCTGTTGATAATAATATCATTTCACCAGTATGCCGATCAATTAAATAAATGTTTCTTGTAAAATCATCACCCACTGCCCAACGGCCGTCAGAAGAACCACTCACATGCCATAGACCACTTCCACTTTTTGTTTGTCCGGCAATGATAGTCTCTCTTGTACGCAGGTTTACAATTGCAAGACCTGTTGGTTTTTCTCTTGTGCCTGATGGCCCCCATGATGAATCTTGTCCGGGATTAGCACCGCCAACATCAGTACCTGCTGCAACTTCTTTAGTTGAACCAGGAATTTTTCGATGCCCCATAATTGCTATCGCCACTTCATCTTTACCGATTACTGCTTCATGTGTTACCCATTCGTAATCTGCTTCGGGATATAAGGGACGAAGGCCAGTTCCATCATGCATCACTGTCCATGTACGTTGCGGCGACTTGCCACCTGTTTCCCAACAGAACACAATTTCACCAGCCACCCATGGGTTGGTTTGAATATGACCAATTTGAAAAGGAACAGACACTACATATTTTATTTCACCTGTCAACACGTTCATCGCTGCAATACCTGTTGGGCCTGCACCCATATTGCGTGGCCCGAAATTATCAGCCGGTTTTGTTCCTGCAGCTAAATGTTTTGCTGCTGCATTTTTTCCTACCCGGAAATAGGCCCATTCTTCATCGCCATCCAAAGCCATATCACCACCGCCTTCAAGTTCTAAAGGAATGGTGCCACAAACACGTTGATAGTTGTCTGCTGTTTTCATCTTCCCTGCTTTACTGTCAGCAAATACTTTTGCCAGATCCACTTCAACTATCTGTAAAGGAATAGGATTTCTTCTGCGTGTGGTATCGCCTGCTGTTCTTCTTATAGTATCCCGTTGAGATGAACGTAAGAAATACAGCTTCATACTTTTTCGTGCCACATTCAACATGCCGGTATAACCACCTTCAGTTACCTGTACGATGTCGCCCGTCTTTTCATTTACTGCCAATGCTTCATTGCGTGCACGGTTGCTGCGAAAGATGAGC
>JANMOR010000700.1:0-4354 GCA_031369435.1 Chitinophagaceae bacterium | reverse complement strand
CTGGGCAACAAGTGCGGCTTATGAAACGTCCTCACAAAATTCAACTTATGGAGGAGCAGTAGACTCATCCAGAAAAATGGGTCTTAGTGAATTTGGAACTGCTGTTATTAAACGCATGAATGAGTTGGGTGTAATGGTTGATGTTAGTCATGTAGGTGAAAAAACCTTTTGGGATATCATCAACATCAGCAGCAAACCCATCATTGCATCGCATAGCTGTGTATGGACGCTTTGTCCGCATCGGCGCAATTTAAAAGATGAGCAGATCAAAGCCATTGCTAAAAGCGGCGGTGTTGTGTTTTTAAATTTTTATGCAGGATTTATTGACAGTACTTACGAATCAAAACGCAATGCATTTATACAACAGCATCAAACAGAAATTAATCAACTCGTTCAGGAAGGCAAACAAAAAGATTATGCATTGATGATGGTCTCAGAAAAATATAAAAAAGAAATGGATGCTTTACGTCCACCCTTATCACTGCTTCTTGATCATCTCGATTATATTGTTAAATTGGTGGGTGTTGATCATGTGGGCATCGGCAGTGATTTTGATGGCATTGAAGCCCCTCCACTTGAACTAAACGGAGTTGAAGATTATCCACTCATCACAAAAGCGTTACTGGAAAGAGGTTACCGAAAAAAAGAAATTAAAAAAATATTAGGCGGAAATTTTTTGAGAGTATTTAAAACTAACTCAAATTAATAAACACTGAGAAAAGGAGTAACAGAGGAACACAGAGAAAACTCTGTGCAACTCCGCCCCCTGTTATTCTGTGTTAAAAACCAACTGCATGAAAAAAATATTTTTATTCTTACTGATTGCTGCATCAAATTGTACTGCACAAACAATTGACAATTTATTATCGCCGGCCTTCCCTTCCAATTTAACCGCCAGTGCTGATGGTAAATCCATTGCATGGGTGTTTAATAAAAAAGGAAGCCGCAATGTATTTGTTGCAGATGCATCGGGCAATAATGCCAAACAGATCACCAGCTTCACAGGTGATGATGGAATGGACATGAACAGTCTTTCCTTTACACCCGATGGAAACAAATTAGTTTTTGTTCGTGGTAATGCTGCTAACGGAAGAGGTGAACCGGCAAATCCTGCACAACTGCAGCAATCAACTGAACGTATGATTTGTGTCATAAATAAAGATGGTAAAGGCCTGCGTAAAATAGCACCGGGTTTTTATCCAAAAGTTTCGCCCGATGGAAAAACAGTTGCTTACTTAAATGGAGGACAGGTTTGGACAGCATCACTTCCCGATTCAACCAGCAAGCCCCAGAAGCTTTTCCAGGCAAGGGGTTCACAAGGTTCTATCCGCTGGAGTCCTGACGGATCAAAGCTGATATTTGTAAGTAACCGTGGCGATCATTCGTTTATTGGTATTTACAATTTCATCAGCAAACAGATTTCATATCCTGACCCTTCTGCTGATCTTGACAGTGATCCGGTTTGGAGTGCCGATAGTAAGTTCATTGCCTATGTACGCAAACCAAATGTTCGTGTTGATGTTCCATTTACACCCAAACGTGAAGGTTATCCCTGGAGCATCCGTTTATTAAATGTAACTAATGGCGAAGCAAAAGAATTATGGAAAGCAGATTTAGGAAAAGGATCAGTATTTGTAGATGACCTTCCTGTTGCAGATAATAAATTATTATGGGCTGCAAACAATCAACTCATCTTTCCATGGGAGAAAGATGGATGGATTCATTTATATGCACTGGATATTGAAAAACAAACAACCAGGCTTTTAACAGCAGGCGATGGTGAAGTGGAGAATGTAATTCTATCGCCCAACAAACAGGTAGTTTTTTATACAAGCAATATCAATGATATTGATCGCAGGCATATCTGGCGTGTTAATTTGAGCGACGGTTCTGTTGTATGTATAACTCCGGGCGAACAAATTGAATGGAGCCCGACTCTTACAGCCAACGGAATAGCGATGCTACGTTCATCTGCTGTAAAGCCTGCCTGGCCTGCTTTTTATAACAATGAAACAGTGAACGATATTGCAAAAGATCTGTTTTCAAAAGAATTTCCAGCACAACTCGTTACACCCCAGGCAATCAAGATCCGTGCAACTGATGGAATGGAAGTTCCTGCACAATTATTCCTGCCAGCTAATTATAAAAAAGGAGAACAATATCCAGCCGTTATCTTTTTACACGGAGGAAGCAGAAGGCAAATGTTGCTGGGTTTTAATTACGGAGCGTATTACAGTAATGCTTATGCCGTGCATCAGTTGTTTGCATCAAAAGGTTTTATTGTTCTTTCATTGAACTATCGCAGCGGTATTGGATATGGTTTGGATTTTCGTGAAGCATTGAATTATGGTGTGAGTGGTGCAAGCGAAGTAAAAGATTTGATTGGTGCCGGTGAATATTTAAAAGAACGGAAAGATGTAAACCAGGATGCCATTGGTTTATGGGGTGGCAGTTATGGTGGTTATTTAACTGCTCATGGTCTTGCCAAACGAAGTGATCTGTTTGCTGCAGGTGTTGACATACATGGTGTACATAACTGGAACGATGAGCTGCCCACTTTTGCTCCCTGGTACGATTCAACAAAACATGCAGAGATCGGCCGTATCAGTTTTGAATCTTCACCTATACATTATGTAAAGGGATGGAAAAGCCCCGTGCTGTTTATTCATGGTGATGATGACCGCAATGTACCCTTCAGCGAAACAGTACATATCATGGAACTGTTACGGCAGCGGAATGTATATTTTGAACAGTTGGTATTACCCGATGAGGTGCATTTTATGTTGTTGCACCGTAACTGGGTAAAAACCTACGAAGCAACCTTTGAGTTTTTAGAAAAGCGTTTAAAAAAGAAATAATAGAGAAAGCAAACCTTCCTTTCTTCCTCTTATTGATTGAACCGTTCCGCTGGGAACGGTTTTTTTATTACCTTATACGGCAATCGCACTGACCTGTTGAATTTGCTGAAAGGCTTTTAATCTACCCCTGTTAAGACTCCACAACCTCTAAATTCCTTTGTAACTGTTTTACATATGAACCGATATGCTATACGCTATATGAGCAGATTTCTTTTCTGTCTGTTTATTTTTTGCTTCATCAACGCATGGGTGCATCCATTTAATGCTGTTGCTCCATTACAACAATCAGTTGCTGCAACTGATTTGTTTGGATCTGATGAAGTATTGCAGCTAACGCTCAAAGGAAATCTCCGTGATTTGTTAAACGACCGGTCTGATGTACCAAAAAACTTTCCATTGGTTCTGTCGTACACAAAAGAAGATAACAGCCAAATGGATCTTCCTGTTGAATTGAAAACAAGAGGGCACTTTCGAAGACTGGCCGGCAATTGTGCCTATCCACCTTTATTGATTCAGTTCCCGGCGAAAGGCGCTCATTTATCTTCTATCTTCAAAGAGCAGAAAAAATTAAAATTGGTGATGCCTTGTAAGGGCGATGAATATGTGATCAGGGAATGGCTGGCTTATAAATTATACAATCTTGTTACTCCAAAAAGTTTCAGGGCAAGATTGGTGAAAGTAACGTTGGAGGATACAAAAAGTAAAAAAATAAACGCATCGTTTTATGGAATACTGCTTGAAGAAGAAACGCAGATGGCCAAAAGAAATCATCTCATCTCAGTTGAAAAAAAATTACAACCGAATCAAACCCAGGCAAAAGAATTTTTAACTATGGCTGTGTTTGAATACCTTATCGGCAACACCGATTGGTCAGTTCAATATTTGCAAAACATCAAACTACTTGCGAAAGATGAAAAGACTGCTCCCTATGCAGTGGCTTATGATTTTGATCATGCCGGTATTGTAAATGCTCCTTATGCATTACCTGCAGAAGAATTGCAGATGAGCTCTGTTCGTCAACGACGCTACCGTGGTTATTGTGTACCCGACCTGACAATTTTTGAACCGGTAATTGCTCACTTCAATCAATTAAAACCAGACATCTATAAACTGTATACCGGTTGTACTTTGATTGATGAAAAATACCTGAAGTATGTTATAAAATATCTAGATGCTTTTTACATAACCATTAATGATGCCAAAGCATGGCAAAAAGATTTTGCCTATCCCTGCGATAAAAAAGGAACAGGTAATGTGGTGATCAAAGGGTTGAAAGAAGACTAAACTGAAAAAATGAAATTAAGCAAGCAACAGGAAAAAGAAATATTACAGCTGTATAATTCCTATTGGGATAATTATATCAAGGGCGATGTGGAAGCCATGCATCCGCTATTGGCTGATGAATACACACAGGTAGGCAGTGCAGAAAGCGAAGTGTTCTCAAATAAAAAAGACGCTGTTCAGTTTTTGTACGACACGATTGATCAGGTAGCAGG
>JANMOR010000668.1:0-2610 GCA_031369435.1 Chitinophagaceae bacterium | reverse complement strand
ATCAATCCGAAAAGGATTAAATGCACTTTTCTTGCAATTTTTCTCATAACATGTTATTAAGGGTTAAAAATAAAACTGTCTTTTCTTAAGCTGGAAACTAGGTGAGGGAGCAACATCATTTCAAGGGGAGACAATGCAACTTAGTAAGTTGCTGCGTATCCTTTTTATAAATATAAAGGTTTGCTATATCTAAAAAAATAAAAAGTAGTTAGGGTGTGTTTTCCATATCGTATCGCTCAACTGTTTCAATGCCTTTCATTTGCAAAAGGCGAATGACCAGTTCATCGAGTTCATCTTTATCGTGTACAAAGATTTTAATATTGCCTTCAAACAAACCTTCTTTTGCTTCAATGGTAATAGCACTAATGTTTAAACGCATTTCACTACTGATGAGATTGGTAATCTTACTCACCACCCCTACATCATCTACACCTATAATTTTAATACCGGTAAGAAAAGAGATTTCTTTATTCTTTGCCCATTTTGTTTTAACTACACGATGGCCAAAGTTGGATAAAAGTCTTGCAGCATTGGGGCAGTTGGTTCGGTGAATGATTAATCCTTTACCGGTTGATACAAAACCAAACACATCATCGCCGGGTATGGGTTTGCAACAGTTACCCAATGTGTACACAATGCGATCGCTGCTTTCGCCAAAAATGATGAGCTCAGAATCTTTGTGATTGTGTTGTTTATTGGGATCATACTCCGGCTTGGGTTCAATGGTTGGTTTTACAGGCTTTGGTAATTCCAGTTTATCACCATGTAATTGCAACTCTTTAATTTCTTTCAGTTCAATTGCTTTGGTTGCAATTTTATAAAAAAGTTCAAGTTGCGAAGGCAGTTTGTAGAACTGCGTTAAGGTTTCTACATTTTGCAAATCAAAACTGGCGCCTATTTGATCCAGCTTGCGTTGAAGAATATACTTTCCTTCATCGGCCACTTTCCGTTTTTCTTCCTTGAGTGAATCTTTTATTCTTGATCTTGCTTTTGCAGTAATAATAAAATTCAACCAGTCTTCACTTGGTTTTTGTTTACTGCTGGTGATGATTTCAATCTGGTCGCCACTGCGGAGTTTATGAGCAATGGGCACTAATTTGTGATTCACTTTAGCACCAATACACCGGCTGCCTACATCACTGTGCACACTAAATGCAAAATCAAGTGCAGTAGCTCCCAATGGCAACATCTTTACATCACCCTTTGGTGTATATACATAAATTTCTTCTGCAAGAAAAGAGCTTTTAAAATCCTGCAGAAAATCAAGTGAACTGCTGTCCTGGTTGTTCAACACTTCACGAATATTGTGAAACCATTTATCAAACCGGTCTTCATCACTGCTACCTTCTTTATATTTCCAGTGCGCTGCCAAACCCTTTTCAGCAATTTCATTCATCCGTTTGGTACGGATCTGCACTTCCACCCATTTTCCCTGAGGACCCATTACTGTTGTATGTAAGGCTTCATATCCATTACTCTTAGGATTACTTAACCAGTCACGAAGACGTTCAGGTGATGGTGTGTACATATCAGTAACAATGGAATAAGCTTTCCAGCAATCTTCTTTTTCTTTTTCAGGTGTTGTATCAATGAGCATGCGGATGGCAAACAGATCATACACTTCTTCAAAGCTTACACCTTTCTTTTTTATTTTATTAGAGATGGAGTGAATGGATTTGGGGCGACCGTAAATTTCAAAACCAGTAAACCCCGCCTTCTCCATTTTTTCTTTAATGGGTTTAATAAATTCATTGATATAGCGGCTGCGTTCCCGTTTTGTTTCTGAAAGTTTGCGTGCAATTTCTTTGTACGTATCCGGCTCAAGATATTTCATGGCAAGATCTTCCATTTCTGTCTTGAGATTATACAAACCAAGCCTGTGCGCCAGGGGTGCATACACATAAACCGTTTCACTGGAGATCTTGAGTTGCTTTTCACGCTTCATACTATCCAGCGTACGCATATTGTGTAAACGATCGGCCAGCTTGATGAGGATCACTCTCGGATCATCGGTGAGTGTGAGTAATATTTTTTTAAAATTTTCTGCCTGCTGTGTTGAGTTGGCATCAACTACTGTAGAAATTTTTGTCAGCCCATCAATGATCCGTGCAATCTCATTTCCAAATTCTCTTGCTACATCTTCTAATGTTATATCAGTATCCTCAACAGTATCATGCAGCAATGCACAAATGGTTGAACGCACTCCTAATCCAATTTCTTCTACACAAATCTGTGCTACTGCTAATGGATGCAGGATATAAGGTTCGCCACTTTTACGCCGCATGGTTTTATGTGCATCGGCTGCCATTTCAAAAGCAGTACGCACCAGTTCCTTATCACCTTTTTTGAGTTTTGTTTTAAGTGCCCGTAACAAACTGCGGTATTGGCGAAGGATTTCCTTTTTTTCCTGTTCAGGTGTAAGGTTATAAGCCGGTATGGTGGTGATTGTATCCAGTAACTGCGAATTTACGAAAAAGCGCTCTTTCAAAACGAATGAATACATGAAACCCCCTACCTTTGCAGCCCGTTTTTAAACAAAGTTCTTCCGGATGTGGTGAAATTGGTAGACACGTCAGACTTAGGATCTGATGCCGTAAGGTGTGGGGGTTC
>JANMOR010000665.1:0-3541 GCA_031369435.1 Chitinophagaceae bacterium | reverse complement strand
ATTAATTTCCATTTCTAAATTAACGCTGAGAAAATGCTTTCCCGTAGCGTCTTCCTCTTCCTGCATTTCCGAAACCACTATTATTAACAGCACCGGTTTGGCTTGTTGCAACCGGGCTGTTGTGCATTGAAATAATATCAAACGCATGTCCTTTCACAACAGGAATATCTTTCTTGATCAGCTTTTGTATATCAGTTAAAAAAGTTTTTTCACTCCAGTCGCAAAATGAAATGGCACTGCCGTTTGCCCCTGCCCTGCCGGTTCGGCCAATACGGTGAACATATGTTTCAGGAATATTCGGCAACTCGTAATTGAGTACATGCGTTAATTCATCAATATCAATTCCACGGGCAGCAATATCGGTTGCCACTAATACACGTGTTTTTCTTTTCTTGAAATTCTCCAATGCACTTTGTCTTGCATTCTGCGATTTATTACCATGAATTGCTTCTGTACGAATGCCGGCTGCACTCAGGTATTTGGCTAATTTATCAGCCGCATGTTTCATTTGTGTAAAAACAAGCACCGATTCAATTGTATCATCTTTTAATAATTGAATAAGTAAAGATTGTTTATGATGTTTTTCAACAAAATAAACTGATTGCTGTATGATTTCAACTGTTGAAGAAACAGGTGTTACTTCCACTTTCACTGGCTTTGTTAACAACATATCTGCCAATTGCTTAATTTCTCCCGGCATGGTAGCTGAGAAAAATAATGTTTGACGTTTTGCAGGAAGTTTGGCGATGATGCGTTTAACATCCTGTACAAAACCCATATCTAACATACGATCGGCTTCATCCAATACAAAAAACTGAATTTGGCTGAGGCTGATATAACCCTGTTGCATCAGATCCAGTAAACGACCTGGTGTTGCTACAATTATATCTACTCCCCGCTTGATTGCCTGAACCTGGCTGAATTGAGGAACTCCACCAAATACTACCTGGTGTTTGATGTTTAAATAATGACCATAGGATTTAATGCTTTCACCTATCTGTATGGCGAGTTCACGTGTTGGTGTAAGAATTAAGGTTTGTATCCGGCGATGACTTGGCTGCTCCTGCTGCTGTTGCTGATGCATGAGTTGCAGAATAGGAATAGTGAATGCGGCTGTTTTACCGGTACCGGTTTGAGCACATCCCAGCAAATCTCTATGTTGTAAAATAGCGGGAATGGATTGTTCCTGGATAGGTGTAGGGATTGTGTACCCCTCTTTGCTCAATGCCTTCAGAATAGGCTCAATGAGCTGTAAATTGTTAAATGACACGAAATATGTATTTGATTAATAAATGTGATAAGGCTATCAACAAGAGCTGATACATTATCTGCCTTACGTTAAAACATTCGTTATTTGGGGAGAAAGAGTACTACACAAACAGAGAGAGCAATAACATTAAGAATGGTAAAGGTACAATTATAAACTCAATAAAGGGTTATTATTTACAGGGGCTTATCAATACTTCGAAGAAGATGAACATAAAAAAGCCCCTTTGCAGGGGCTTGATTTTAGTTATTTGATTTAGCTGACTGTTTATTCTGTGCAATAAAAAACTGCTGAATCATATCCGTCATTATGTTCACTGTTTCACCTAAATGAAGATCATTTTTTAAGCGGTTAACAAACGCCGTGTTTCTTTCTTCTTTACCTGCATCGCCTTTGATTCTTTGCAGATCAACATCCAGGTTTACAACAGAAAGCGGTGTTTGCATCTTAATTAAAGAATCAATTGTTTTAATGGTTGTGCTTAATGTTTTCTTTTCCTGGCGGAATTTTGTAAGGCTCAACGAATACTGCTTGTCATTATATTTTGATAGCCAATCTGTATTTTCTTTTATCAACTGGAATGATTTGTTCTGCTTAATCCTTTCGTTACTGCGGGTAACAATATAATTGAGATCATAATCACTTTTCCATACTTTATATTGTGTGCTGCCAATTTCATCCCATGCCAATGCATCAGGATCATCTTTTTCACGCAGCTTCAAATATTCATACTGATCAGGCAAAACAATATCAGAACTCACTCCTTTCAATTGTGTACTTGCACCACTTACCCTGTAAAACTTTTGCAGGGTAAGTTTTATATCTCCAAGATCAGATGGATTATTACTTGTCCAGCTGCTGCGCTCTAATTGAATACTGCGTTGCACGGTTCCTTTACCATAAGTTGTAGTGCTGCCTATCACCAAACCACGTTTATAATCCTGATAGCTGCTGCAAATATTTCAGAAGCCGAAGCACTGAACTCATTTACCATAACTGTTAACGGACCATTCCATAAAACGTTATTGTCTTTATCACGCAAAATTTGTGGTGTTTCATCCCTGCTCTTTACCTGAACAACAGGACCTTCTTCAATAAATAATCCAACCATTTGCACAACATCCATTAATGAACCACCACCATTGGTACGCAGATCGAGAATAATACCATTAATGCCTTCTTGCTTTAATTTGATAATTTCTTTTGCTACATCAGCTGCGCAACGGGCTCCGTTTGGATCCTGGAAGTTGGCATAAAATTCAGGGAGATAGATATAGCCAATCTTATAATTATTAGCGCCTTTTATAATTGTACTCTTTGCAAAGGTTTCATCAAGATTTATTTTTTGACGAATGAGGGTAACTACTTTTATTTCGCCACTTCCTTTCTTTATAGTTAATCTTACTTCTGTATCTTTTTTACCCCTGATCAAACGTACGGCATCCGGTACTTCAAAGCCGGTCAAATCCTGTGGTTCTTCAATTCCTTGTGCCACTTTCATCACAATATCACCAATCTGGATTTCGCCTGATTTATCAGCCGGGCTGCCTTTTACCACCGTTGCAATTTTGATATTGCCTTCCTCTTCAACCAACGATGCACCGATACCAAAAAATTCACCACTCATCTGCTCATCAAAAGAACGTTTATCAATAGGTGGAAAATAAGTTGTATGCGGATCCATTGTTTCTGTGATATCATTCACAAACAGATAAAAACGATCTTCATCTTTGAAACGGTTTCGGAAACGGTCAAACATTTTATCAAGTGATTTGCCTACTTTTTCTCTCGCTTCTTTTTCAAGCTCAATATTTGTTTTTACCTTATACCCTTCTTTATTTTTATTTTTTTCCTGCTGCTCAATCAAATCAACATACCGCTCCAGTGTAAAATATTTCAACTTTTTGCGCCATACTTCTTTACGGGCTGCTTCTGTTTTTGAAAAAACAGTTTTATCCTCATCATCTGTATAGGTTTCATCAGTTGTAAAATCAAAAGGCTTTTGAAGAATTTCTTTATACAATTGTGAAGCTTCTTCTACTCTTTGCTTATAAATAGCATTGAATAAGTAAAAGGACTCTAACTTGGCTCCGTGAATTTCATCATCAATCTTTGTTTCAAGAGCTTTGAATTTTGCAATGTCTGGTTCAAGAAAATAAGTTTTATCCGGATCAAGGCTCTTCAAAAATTTAGAGTACACTTCCTTTGAGAATTTGTCATCAATCTTTTTGGGATTAAAATGGCCTTCTTCCAGGAATTCACCTACTAATTGCA
>JANMOR010000626.1:0-4182 GCA_031369435.1 Chitinophagaceae bacterium | reverse complement strand
ATTTTTAAAAATTTCTGCCGTAGGCTGTGAAAGCAGTTCCAATGCATGAATGCCGAACAAGACTCTAGTTAAATCATCTGTCCACACCGGTCGGCGGTTGGGGCTGATGGTCATGTTTTTTGGGAAGCTGACAGAATCTTTTGCTGCATCATAAATAAATACATCCGGGTTGGCCGACATATTTTTTACACCTATCGCTACACCTTTCTCCACTTTATACTTTTCATCTTTAAACATTTTCAACAAAGCAAAAGCAGTTCCATTTTCATTCCACCAAAGACTGCGGTAAGTTGCTTTGTCATTATCTAAAATTGAAACACTGCTGTTGGTTACATTTAATAAACTCAACCCATTTCCACTCAAACCATTTGCATCAGTTGTAAATGCCATCCAGTTTCCTTCTTTGTTAAATGCAAATTCTGATACATTACCGAGCAACATGTTTTTTTGGCTGGACAGGTTGATCATTAATAAATCAGTTCCCTTTCCATCATCAGGTTTAGCAGATGGGTTGCGTTCTTTTAAAATCTGAATTGCAAGATGAGATGCTGTTTTTCCATTAAACAAATACAGACCGGCTTTTTCATATTCTGTTTTTTTCCAGTTATCAAGATTTACCAGGTGTAACTTATCAAACAACTGGCGGCCGGGTGATTTGGCTGCAGCTTTACGATCTTTATCTTTCGGAAATTCTTTGAAGGCAATCCATTTACTGTCATCAGAAAATTCAAAACTAAAAGAAGGTGAGCCTCCAATGGGAAAAGATCGCTTTACTGTATCTCTTAATTTTTGAATAATGAGTTCGCCATCACCTTCAACGGTAAGCAAGGCATAAGCCATCCATTTTCCATCGGGAGAAAGTTCAACACTAAAAGGTTGAATCGATTTCCATGAGCCAACCTGCTTCCATTGAATGGGTTTGGCTGTAACTTTTTTATCCTGGGCCTGAAGTGTAAGTAACGAAGAACTCACTAACAGAAAACTTACAAATCTTTTCAGTAATTGAATCGGCATAAAAACAAGTTTAGTTTTGATTGATTTAAACAGACCGTAAATATATATGCAAATGACCAAAAGAGAATAAAAACAGGAAGTAGTGAAATGGGTTTTAATATTTGGCTATAAAAGACAAAATTGTATCATATGAAAGGCTGGCTGGGAATTTTAAGCTGTTTTTTCAGTAGATTTATGCATTAATTCCCCCGTATGAATTCAGAATTTGAGATGTTTGATTTTTTTGATCACTCACCCGACCTTGTTTGTATAGCTGATAAGGATGGATACTTTAAAAAAGTGAATCCGGCTGTTGTTGCTAAATTGGGTTATACTGAAGAAGAATTATTTTCCCGCCCCGTTAAATCCTTTATTTATCCGGGTGATCTGGATATCACCAACCAGGAAAGAGCAAAGTTATTGAAAGGTGAAGCGTTACATAATTTTCAAAATCGTTATGTATCAAAGCAGGGGGATATTTTATGGCTCGAATGGACATCCCTTTATTTTTCTGACAGGGAAATTGTGTTTGCTATTGCAAAAGATATTACTGCAAGAAAACTTGCAGAAATTGAAATTGAAGAAAAATATAAACGGTTTAAAAGTTTAGCCACTCATTTTAAAAGCAGGATTGAAGAAAACAGGAAATACCTGGGTATTGAATTGCATGAAGAATTGGCGCAATTGGCTTCTGTTATAAAAATGGATATTGACTGGATAAACGAACATGAAACCGGTTTACATACAAATTCTAAAAGCCGAATTGAACATGCATTGGTTGTATCAGAAATGCTGATCAATGCCGCCAGGAGAATTTCATTTTCAATCAGTCCGAATATATTAGATGAATTAGGATTGAATGCAGCATTGGAATGGCATTGTAAGGAATTTTCTATTTTAAATAGCATACCCTGTTTATTTGAAGCTGAATATGATGAAACTGCATTAACCCATGAAATGAAACTTGATTTTTTTCGTATATGCCAGGAGTCGCTGATGAATGTGATTTATCATGCCGAAGCAAAAAAAGTAATCATTACTATAAAGGAAGATGGAAATACTATTTATCTCTCTATCACGGATGATGGTAAAGGCTTTGATCAGCATCAGTTGAAAGCATCGCCCGGCTTACACAGCATGATCGAACGAGCAGCATCTATTCAGGGACAATTAAAGATTGAAAGCGAAATGGGAAAAGGAACAACCATTACTGTTATTGTAGCAAAGTAAAAGATACTTTGTTTCTTACTCTATTGCGTAAACCGCCTGTATAAATGTCGCAATGAACCTTCTTAAAGTTGAATTTTGAGAGTAGGTTTGTGCTGTCAACTTTAATGATCACAACAAAAAGAATTCAACATGCAAAGGATCACTCCCTTTTTATGGTTTGATGGTAAAGCAGAAGAAGCAATCAAACTATATACTTCAGTTTTTAAAAATTCAAAGATCATCAATATCAGTTATTGGGCCGAAGGCAGCCCTTTTCCGAAAGACCAGGTAATGCATGGGAGTTTTGAACTGGATGGAATGAAATTCTATGCTTTTGATGCAGGACCGATGTTTAAGTTTACAGAAGCCACTTCTTTTTTTGTAAAAGCCGATACACAGGAAGAAATTGATCATTACTGGAACAGCCTTACAGCAGATGGTGGAGCAGAAAGTATGTGCGGATGGCTGAAAGATAAATTTGGTTTGTCTTGGCAAATTGTTCCGTCAATTTTAGGAGAGCTGATGGGACATAAAGATGCTGCAAAAGCAGGAAGAGCCATGCAGGCAATGATGCAAATGAAAAAAATAATTATTGCTGATTTGCAAAAAGCAGCCGAAGGTTGATATTTTAAAAACAAGATGACAAAAACAAAAGCTCCTGCAAAAAGCCCTGCGCAAAAAAAGAAAAAAGCGGTTGCTGCAAAAGCAACAAAGCCGATATTAACTTCAAAACAATTTATTGAACGGTTAAAAAAATTACAGTCGGCTGAAGAATTAAAAAAGATCCAGCGTTATTTTAAATCGGGTAAAGGTGAGTATGCTGAAGGCGATCAGTTCATGGGAGTAAAGATGGGACAGTTGTTTGCATTGGCCATTGAATTTAATGGGATGCCAATTAACGAAATTGAAAAGCTATTGGAGAGTCCCATCCATGAAATAAGAGCCGGTGCAGTAAGCATCATGGATAAAGAAAGCCGTACCAAAAAAATAACAGAAAGCCGCAGGAAAGAGTTTTATGAGTTGTATATGCGTCGTCACGACAGGATCAACAACTGGGACTTGGTTGATCTGGGTTGTTTACATATGACAGGCAGTTACTTGTTTGACAAATCCCATACAATTCTTTATAAATTGGCCCGTTCAAAAAATATTTGGGAACGCCGCACGGCAATTCTCAGCAGCTGTTATTTTATCAGGCAGGGTGAAGTAGCTGATACATTTAAAATAGCTGAATTGCTGGTAAATGATAAAGAAGATTTAATTCATAAAGCAACCGGGTGGATGCTACGTTTTGCAGGTGATAAGGACCCGAAGCAACTGTTGAGCTTTTTAAATAAATATGCAGCAAAAATGCCTCGTACACTGCTTCGTTATTCAATTGAAAAATTGACAAAAAAACAGAAGGAGCATTACATGAAGATGAAATAATTCAGAACGATGTTTTCTTTAAGATACTACAGAAACTATAACAGGTAATTTGCAGGCATTAAACCTGTTTTAACCAACCGCTGATACTCATCCTTTGTCTGTTGGCTTTTATTACTTCATGTTCCATTTCATCACTTTTAAAGAACACTGCAGTTTGTGCATGAGGTGAAATTTTTTGGGTGCCTTCTTCCTGGTAAACCATTAACTCTCCGCCATCTTCCTCCAGCCAGTTATCGTTTAAATAACTGATGAGAGAATACTTGCGGTTGTTATCGTTTTTAAACTGATCCCTGTGCCGTTTATAAAAACTGCCTTCTTCATAAACCGCATAATGAAATTCATATGCATTGATGCCGGTATAACAGGTGCTGTTGAGCCGGTCAATAAAATCTTCAGCGAGTTGCAGAAACTCCTGTTCAAAATGATTGTGATGTTTTTTGTCGAGCCAGTAAATTTTATCGCCCCTTACTTTTTGTTGTGCATCTTTTATTTCATCATTTCCAATACCGGCCGGAATCATTTGATCATCTTGTTGTAATTGCTGAATATGAA
>JANMOR010000565.1:0-2023 GCA_031369435.1 Chitinophagaceae bacterium | reverse complement strand
CTCTGTGTTTCAAAATCACCAGTCATCACTCCTGAAACTTGAAACAGGAAACCCTTCTGTACTAAACAAATCACCCATCACAAAATCTTTAAAAGCATAACGCACTGCCACGGGATCTTTTACATCAGGTGCAGAAACAATAATTGTTCCTCCACTGATCAATGCCTTTGCAGGTCGGAAAATTTTATTGGTACCAGCCACTTCAAACAACAGCAACGGTTTACCATAACTTGTTAATCCATTGGGTGCGCCACTGAATTTTACAGTAACAGTATTGCTACTGATGGAAATGGATTCAAAAGAGGGACTTTCAAAACCAAAACCTTTCATACCATAGGTCTTTGCCAATGCCATATATGCTAACCGTTTTCCCCCTGTTGCTTTATCCATTGGGTGTATGCTGAACTCTTCACCAATATCCATCAACACCGCCATGCCACTGTTCGGAATTTTTGCTAATGCTTTGCGTTGTGCCTCTCTTAAGTAAACAGAGTTGTATGTAGTTGCATTTGATGCAGCGTAGTTGGTATAATTATAAGGAGCAATCTGGCAAAAGTAAAAAGGGAAATCCCCCTGTCCGGTTTGTCTGCGTATTTGTTGCACAAACGCAGGGAACAGTTTTTCATATTGCACCGGACGATCATTGTTACTTTCACCCTGGTACCAAAGACAACCTTTAATAGTGTAACCAAGAAACGGTTTCAACATGCCGTTGTATAAAACAGTTGGTACACGGTTGTTCAATCTTGCAGTGTCAGTTGGAGATGGCACTTTTAATTCTGGGAACTGTTTTAATGTTTCTTCATCCATAAATGCTTCAACAGGTGACCCGCCATAGCTGATGTTCACCAAACCAATTGGCACATGCAGTTGGTCGTATAATATTTTTGCAAAATAATAAGCTGTTGCACTGAAGTTGCTTACAGCTTCCGGCTCTGCCAATTTCCATGGAGAGTTTTTGCTTGTATCCTGCGGTGTACGTTGCACCGAACGTGGTACAGTATATAAACGGATCTGGTCATTCTTTGAGTTAAAAATGGCATCATTGCCTCCCACTATCGGTTGGTCACGGAAACCTTTCATCGGCATTTCCATATTCGATTGACCACTGCATAACCAAACTTCACCAATCAACACATTCTTTAAAGTAATTGCAGTTCCATCACTGATTTTTATATTGTAAGGACCACCTGCTTTAGGAGTGTTTACTCTTATTATCCATCTGCCACTAAAACCAGTTTGAAAAACATACTTCTTATTGTCCCAGGATGTTGTAATTGTTACCGATCCAGCAGGTTCGCACCAGCCCCAGATAGCAGCCTCTGTCTGCTGTTGCAACACCATGTTATCACTAAAGAAATAAGGAAGCTTAATGGCTGCTTTACTGCTGAATGATTGTACAAAAAGGATGGTAAACAGGCAAGAAATGCAGAGCATATTTTTTATCATGGCAAATGATTTTTGATCAGGGAAACGAATGTACTGTTTTTGGTTCTTTGGGCATCATGTACTTACATGAACAGCGTCAACAATAAGATGTTTCTGTTCTGAATTATCTTTTTAGTAATTTCCCTCCCAGTTATATGCTTGCATTATGAACGAAAACAAAGAAGGTTCCCATAAAAATATCTGGTATGGTCTCGGCCGTCAGCGGATAGAAATTCCTAAGACGATTTTAAAGTCAAGAATTCTGGCCAATCCGTTGTTAAAGCATTTGCATGTTTCTTCCATTGGCTATTATCCCAAAGCAAAAGATCATTATACGTATCGTAAGAAAGGGTTGCCCGAAAATTTTCTTTTTTATTGTGTTGATGGTAATGGCTGGTTCCAGATTGGAAAACAGAAACACGAAGTTGGGCCCAATGAGTTTTTTATCCTTCCGCAAAATGTAGAACATTCGTATGGAAGCAATCCCAATCATCCATGGACCATTTACTGGATTCATTTTGGAGGCGATTCATTAAAGGAATTGAATGAAGTGCAGGCAGTACAAAAACATTTTAAACCAGAGTCGGTTAAAAAC
>JANMOR010000560.1:0-5181 GCA_031369435.1 Chitinophagaceae bacterium | reverse complement strand
CGTAACTCATTCCCTGCATCTTATGCATTTGATAAACCATACGGCGCTGAGGAGGGAGTTCATTCACTGCTGCCTGAAAGGTTTGCTGAAATTCTTTCAGCAGGTCGTCAATAAGTTTATGCTCCGGCACAAAGAATGGGGAACGCATCAGTTGATGCCAGTGAAAATCATCTGCGTCATTGATATGCTGCAGCAGATCTTTTGTCTGCAAAATGCCAACCACCTCATCAAGGTTGTTTTTATAAACAGGTAAACGGCTGTAATGCAATTCCTGTACACGATTAATGACATCTATAAAAGAAGATTTGAATGAGATACCACTCACATCCAGCCTTGAACGCATGATTTGCTTGACAGTAATATTGCTGAAGTTCTGAATGCCTTTTAAGATTTGTTTCTCTTCATCTGTAGCTTCTTCTTCACTCATAAGGTCAATGGCATAATCCAACTCATCAGATTTAAGCGCAGACGTTTGATACTTGGCCAACCGTTTTTCAATACTATCAGTATAACCTGCCAGCCAGCTGCCGGTTGATTTAAATACGGGGTAAATGATTGAATCAACCCACCAACTGGCGAAATAAGCAAAGAATACATTGTTCTGCGATGCCCATACTTTGGGTAAGATTTCGCAAAACAAAATGATCAATGAAGAAATGGCTGCGGCTTTTAAAATAAATTCAACCCAGAATAAATTGTGACGAAGATTTAATGCTTCGTCAATTAAAAAGTTGGTAAGAAAAATAATGCCCAGGTTAAATATAACATTCGCACAAAGCAAACTGGCTAATAATACTTTGGGTTCTTCCAGCAAGTTTACAATGCGCCTGGCAGAAGGCTCAGGCCTTGTTTTGATCATGTTCAAATCTTTATACCGCAGCGAAAAAAAAGCAACCTCTGCTCCGCTAACTACAAAAGAAAAAAACAGGAGAATTAAAAAAAGAATCACCATCAGGGTGAGGCCCTGACTGTTAATTGCCAGCAAAAAAGGTTTTATCGAAAGTAAAAATGAACTGCTGATCGGGTGATAATCCAAAACATCAAGATTAAATGAACAATTGCCTGCTAACTCAACAAAAATAGGCATAGCAAGGGGATTTCCTAAAAAGGTAATTCTTCGCTGGGTTCCCCAATTGGTGGAAGATCATCACCATGATAGCCGCTGATTGGTTCTGTACCTTCAGGTTTTCCTATACTATCGGCTCTTTTATCTAACATAATCAGGTTATCGCCCACAACTTCTGTAGCATATTTTTTCACCCCTTCCTTATCTTCCCAGCTCCGGGTTTTCAAACGTCCTTCAATATAAACAAGGCTTCCTTTATGAAGATATTTCTGAGCAAGTTCTGCCAATCCCCTCCACAATACAACTGTATGCCATTCAGTTTGGCTTACTAATTTCCCCGTCCGGTCTTTAAAAGTTTCTGTTGTTGCCAATGGAAATTTTGCAACAGCTATATTCCCTTCCAGTACCTGCACATCGGGGTCCTTTCCCAGGTTGCCTATCAGCATTACACGGTTAACTCCTCTCATACGAATAATTTTTATTTCAGAATGAATAGATGAGGTTCAATCGCTGGTTTCTCTTTCCTTCTAAGTTACGTTTTTTGCTTAAACTGTTACATGAATTATGCTAAATAATTCCAGAACCTTAGCGTTGAGAAAATCGTTCAGAATTTTAGAGAAAGTTAATTGCTTAAGTTCCTTAACTGATTTCCAGGTAAAGTTGCCGGTCTTTTTGTTTACGGCATTTACTTTGATCAAAATAGCAGTTGCATAAATCGTTTGATGGCTTAACTGTTGTTTTACGGGCTTGGTAACCATTATCACTTTATAAATTGGGTTGATTTTTCGTTCAGTTAACCATTGAACCGCATCTTTCTTTGCAGCTTGTTTCCATTTTTTTTCAGAATCATATTCTGCATTTGGAAATTCATATAAATTGGCCCACACATCTTTTTCTGTTCTTTTTTGTACTGCAAATTTTCCGTTTTGTTCGAGTATATAAAAGAGGAACCATCGGTTTCTTTGTTTGATTTTTTTTTCTTTCACTGGCAGGTCTGCAACTGTGTTTGTTTTAATTGCCACACAGTTTTTTTGCATCACACAGTTGTTGCATTCAGGAATATCAGGTTTGCAAACTGTTGCTCCAAAATCCATGATGGCCTGGTTATAAGCGGCCGGTTCCTTTATGTTTAAACAATCCTGTGCCAGTTGCTGAAATATCTTTTTGCCGTTTGTTGAATCCACTGCAGCATCTATTCCAAAATACCGGCTTAATACCCGAAACACATTTCCATCAACCACTGCATAAGGTAACCCAAACCCAAAAGAAGATATGGCTGCTGCCGTATAAGGGCCAACTCCTTTTAATTCAAGGATCGATTCATATGTGTCAGGGAAATTCCCTTTTAAATCAATTGCAATTTTTTGTGCGGTTGCATGAAGGTTGCCGCAACGGTTATAATAACCCAATCCCTCCCACAGTTTATATACTTCCTCCAAAGGTGCTTTTGCCAGTTTTTGAATGGTTGGATATTTTTTGATGAAACGTTCATAATACTTCATCCCCTGTTCCGCACGGGTTTGTTGCAGAATAATTTCACTTAACCAGATACGGTAAACGTCCTTTTCCTCTTTCCAAGGAAGTTGGCGATTATTCTTAGTATGATGCCAGTGGAGAAGCTGTTGTTGAAAGTATTTTTTGGAGTTCATGTAAGAAAGCAAAAAAACAGGATTTAGGTTATGATGCCAATTAAAAGATCAAAAAGGGGTAAGAACTTTGCTTTTTACTCATTATCAACATGTTATTTGATAATTTTTAGCTGATATTTTTCACTTTCTGAAATTATTTCATGAACTTAGTTCTACATTCATCAGAACCCAAAAAATTACCAGCATGAGAAAAGCAGATTTGGTTAATCAAATTTCAGAAAAAACGGGAATTCCCAAGGTTGATGTTCTTGTTACACTTGAAACAATGTTTAAAGAAGTAAAAGACTCATTAACTGCCGGGCAGAATATTTATATCCGTGGTTTTGGAAGTTTTATCACCAAAAAAAGAGCAGCTAAAATTGGTCGTAACATCAAACGCAATACTGCTGTTCATATTCCTGAACATTTTATTCCTGCATTTAAACCTGCAAAGGAGTTTGTACAGGAAGTAAAAACTCAATACAAAGGAGGATAATCAAAACTCTTTTAAAGGATTAATGGCTGCCATCCTGTAGCTTTGCACTTCAATTTTTTTGAAAAGTGAACAGGCAACAAATTATTTACGTAACTGCTGCAATTTCAGCAGTTTTTCTTTTGTTTTTTTTCGGTCGTACAATTCCGCCAAAAAAGGATGATCATGTAGTTCATAATAAGACTTCTGCAAATACTGCCCCACCTTCTAAAGCAAGCCTGGATTTCCCTACCATGCTCGGTTTAGCCAAAAAAAGACTCAATGCAGCACAACTGGCCAAAATAACTGAATGGGAAAATTCAATCGTAAGGGGTGATGTAAAAAATCAGCAAATACAGTTATACCGAAAGCTTTCTGCATTTTGGATGGATAGTATTGGAGCTTTTGTACCCTATGCCAAATATATTGCAGAGGCTGCTAAGTTGGAAAATTCGGAGAAAAACCTCACCTTTGCTGCCCATTTGTTTTTAGGTGAGCTGCAAACTGTAGAGGAACAACCCTTAAAAGTTTGGATGGCAATCGAAGCAAAAGAGTTATTTGAAAAGGCTTTAGAACTAAATCCCGATAACGATTCTACAAAAATCGGGCTTGGCAGCACCTATTTTTTTGGTGGTGCCGGCAACCAACCTCCTATGCAGGGGATTGGTTTAATAAGGGAAGTAGCAGAGAAAAATCCTGACAATGCCTTTGCACAATATATGCTTGGTGTTGGGTCTTTTATCAGCGCTCAATGGCCAAAAGCGATTGAACGTTTCGAAAAAGTACTACAATTGCAACCGGAGAATCTGGAAGCGATGTTGAGATTGGCTGATGCTTATGAACAAAGCGGTGATAAAGTAAATACCAAAAAATGGTATTTACAGTTTGTGCAAACAGTAAAAGCATTGGAAGCACAAAAGAAATTCCGGAGCAGTCCGGAGATGATGAAGCAAATAGAAGAGCACATTAAATTATTATAACATTATTTTTAACGAACGTAAAACGTATTAAATATGCCTTGCGGAAAAAAAAGGAAGCGTCATAAAATTGCAACTCACAAGCGTAAGAAACGCCTTAGAAAGAACCGTCATAAGAAGAAGAACAAATAATCTTCTCAATTGAACGGAGTCCTGTTTAAGCAGGGCTCTGCTTCTTTGCAGCCGATGCAGAAATTTGTCTGCTTGCTTGTATACTCATGCTGTAATCGGCTTATTCCTTCCTGATCAGGTGAAGTAAGATAAGAATGGTTCAATTTTAAAGACATTACGAGTGAACAAGGAACTGATCATTAATGCTGCCCCAACCGGGGTGGAGATTGCGTTATTAGAAGATAAGAAATTGGTAGAGCTGCATCAGGAAAGTCTTGATACAAGCTTTACTGTTGGTGATTTATACCTGGGTAAAGTAAAAAAACTGGTGCCGGGTATGAATGCTGCATTTGTGGATGTTGGGTTTGAAAAGGATGGCTTTCTCCATTATACCGACCTCAGTCCCTATGTACGTTCCATTTTAAAATTTACTGCACAATCTGTAACTGATAAAAGCGAAGGCATTCCTGATTTTGGTAAATTTCAAACAGAAACTGAAATTATCAAAACAGGTAAGATCAGCGAAGTCCTTAATGGCAAACCAAATATTCTCGTTCAAATCTTAAAGGAACCCATCGCTGCCAAAGGCCCACGCCTCAGTTGTGAAATTTCATTACCCGGTCGTTTTGTTGTATTAACTCCATTCAATGATATTGTTGCTGTTTCACGCAAAATTCATTCGAGTGATGAAAGAAAGCGTTTGCAGAAAATAGTGGAAGCCATCAAATCAAAAAACTTTGGTGTTATTGTTCGTACTGCTGCCGAAGGAAAAAATACTGCTGAACTTCATGAGGACCTCAACAACCTCATCAATATGTGGAAACAGATACACGGGGACCCAGCCGATGTCGACTCGTGGATCAGTGGGGGAGCCGACGTGGCCGCTACAGTGAAATCAACACCCCGGCCAGCACCGCGGTGCCGGCC
>JANMOR010000528.1:0-2232 GCA_031369435.1 Chitinophagaceae bacterium | reverse complement strand
AAGCAATAGCACCCAATATTCAACCCGGCGCTAAAGGATTTGTACAGATTCCGTTACCGGCGGACTGGAAAAATTATGATGTGTTGTATGTAACGGTGAAAGACCGTACTCAAAAAGAATTGTTCACCTGGAGTTTCCCCATCAGCAGCCCTGCAGCAACAGGCGCAAGGATGATTGTAAAGGAAGGTAACAATTCAATCAACACAAGCGAAGCAGATTCATTGCTGACTGTATCGGTGAAAGATGTAACGGTTGTGCTGAATAAAAATAATGGCTTGCTTGTTTCGGCGAAAAATGCAAAAGGCGAATTGCCTTTCAACAACGGCCCGGTATTGCAGGAAGGCGTCAACAATTTCAAATCATTCAAACAATACAAAGAAGAGAGTAATCTTGTATTGGAATCAACTTTCAATCAAAAAGAAAGTTACAACACACTCAAATGGACGATCTATCCTTCGGGTTGGGTGCAGTTGCAGGTAAATTATTTTCCTGCTGCTTATTTTACCAACTTCGCCGGAATCAATTTTTCATTCCCGGAAAAAGAAATACAATCGGTAACTTATATGGGCGATGGTCCATACCGTGTCTGGAAAAACCGTTTGAAAGGAAATGAGTTTGGTGTGTGGAGTAAAACATATAACAATACAGAAACAGGTGAAGCACCGTGGATCTATCCTGAGTTCAAAGGCTATCATTCTAATTTCTATGGCGGCTACTTCTTCACAAAAATAAATCGTTTTACAGTAGTAACAGAAAATGAAGGATTGTTCCTGCGCCTGTTTACACCTGCATGGAAAACGGATCAGTGGCATAACTATGAACCGTTGTTTCCAGGTGGTGACATATCGTTTATGCAAGGCATCAGCAGCATCGGCAGTAAAACACAACGCAACGAAACAACAGGCCCCATGGGCAGTAAGAATATTTTTTACGAATACGAGAAAGACCCTTCAAGGGCATTGCATATCAATATATACTTTAACTTCTCAGCACAGTGAAAATGAAACGCATATTAACGATACTTGTCCTGCTTATTTCTATTCAGCAATTAACTGCACAAGTAAGTGTAACTAATCTTCGTTGTGAAATGCGGGTGAATCCACACGGCATCGAAGCAAAACAACCACGTTTGAGCTGGCAGTTGCAAAGTAATCTTCGTAACGTAGTGCAAATAAGCTATCAAATCCTTGTAAGCAGCACCGCACAAAATCTGCAGCAGAACAAAGGCGATGTATGGAAGTCGGATGTGATTAACAGCGATCAATCACTGCATGTACCATATAATGGTCCGGCATTGCAACCCGGCAAAAAATATTTCTGGAAAGTAATTGTGCAAACCAATAAAGGTTCAGCACAAACAAATCAAACTGCTTTCTTCTCAATCGGGCTAACAAATGAGCAATGGAATGCAAAATGGATCGGCTATAATAAAGGTTCTGCATGGGATAGCATTACACAATGGAGCAGATTGAGTGCAAGATATTTTCGAAAAGAGTTTCAAAGTAAACCAGCAGTAAAACGTGCAACTGTTTATATTTCCGGATTAGGTTTGTATGAATTGTACATCAACGGAAAGAAGATCGGTGACCAGGTGCTTGCACCAAACCCAACAGACTATCGCAAAACATATTTCTACAATACACATGATGTAACAACAAATATCAAAGCAGGGAACAATGCTATTGCAACGGTGTTGGGCAACGGTCGTTTCTTTACTATGCGTCAGAATTACAAAACACAAAAACATAACACATTCGGTTATCCAAAACTATTATTACAATTGGAAATTGAATATACAGATGGTTCAACAAAAACTGTAGTAAGTGATGAAAGCTGGAAATTGAATGTAGATGGCCCCATCCGCACCAACAATGAATATGATGGTGAAGAATATGATGCAACAAAAGAATTCAACGGCTGGACGAATGCCGGCTTTAATGATACTAAATGGATGCAGCCAGAATTAGTTGAAGCACCAACAGGAAAACTGGTTTCACAAACCAACGAGCCGATGAAAGTGATGCAAACCATCAAACCAATCTCCATCAAAAAAACAGCAAGTGGAAAATACATTCTTGATATGGGTCAGAATTTTGCAGGCTGGGTGAAACTGCAAAGCATCAATGGAAAGAAAGGAGATAAAGTCACACTTCGTTTTGCAGAGAGTTTACAATCTGATGGAGAAGTTTTTGTCAAAAACTTAAGGGATGCAAAGGTGACGAACATTTATAC
>JANMOR010000527.1:0-1879 GCA_031369435.1 Chitinophagaceae bacterium | reverse complement strand
GGGATCATTCATAGTGAAAGCGGTGAACGAACGCATCGGTTAAGAGTGATAAAAAGACTATGAGGAGTTTGCCGCTAAGACACAAAGAGCTAAGAAAACACGAAGTACAGGTTTACACGAATTACACGAATTGAACGAATTAAGATAAAACACAAATTGAAGTTTGAAACGAATTACACGAATTCAAAATCCGCTTTCATCTGCAACAATCAGCGTCATCAGCGTTTCTATCACATCAATCCCTTCACCCAACCCACTACTGCTTTTTCCCAGCCAATCATTTTAAAGGCTGTATAAAATAAAAGAATGGCAAATACTTTTTTAACCGTTTCCTGAGGCAGACTTAAACTCCATTTGCTGCCGAAATAACTTCCTATTACAAAACCTGCGGCAAGTAAGCCCACAACTTTAAAATCAACATGACCGGCTTTGTAATAATTCATCATGCCCAATATAGCAACTGGTAAAACCAATAAGCCCAATGAAGTGCCTTGTGCTGCATGTTGACTGAACCCAAAAAAATAAACCAATGCAGGAACTACAATCAATCCGCCTCCAACACCTACCATGCCACCAAGTATGCCTGCAGCCAAACCAATAACGAGTACGCCAATGATGATATTTGTATCCATTTTTTTTGTTTGCATGAGGAAAGGTTATTTGCTGTACTTCTCTTTATAAAAAGCAATGGCTTCTTCAATGATTTTATAAGCTTCAGTCTTATTTTGAAAATTATCAATCTCCACTACTTTATTTTCTAATTTTTTATATTCTTCAAAATAGTTTTTGAGTTCAAAAATAAAATGTTCAGGTAATTCATCAATATCGGTGATATGTTTTACAGTTGGGTCCTTTGATGCAACGGCAATGATCTTATCATCCCGTTCGCCCTGGTCAATCATTTGCATATTGCCGATAACGGTTGCTTCAACAAGGCACAGTGGTACAATAGCCTGCGAACAGATGACCAGTATATCTAACGGATCACCATCCTGTCCCAGTGTTTGCGGAATAAAACCATAGTTCACCGGGTAAATAAAAGAGGAAAAGATCACCCGGTCTAAACGGAGTAAGCCGGTGTCTTTATCAATTTCATATTTACTGCGGCTGCCTTGCGAAATTTCAATGAGCCCGTTTACACGAACAGGAGCAGCAATGCCATATGATGCGCCATGCCAGGGATGAAGTACTGTGATCATAAGAATCAGTTATGAATAATGAGTGATGAGATTCAGCTTCTAAGGTAATGTGTTTTATTTTTTGCCGATGCAATAAAAACAGAATGGATTCAAAGGTCATTGAAACGGATGGGAGGGGATTCAAGTTTCAACCAGCTTTGTTTTGCTTATTCAAAATCTTTATAGATCAGGTATCGTTTGCGGATGATCTTGAATTCTCTTAAATTATTTTCCCAGCTTTTGCGAATTTCTTCTTCACTCTTTCCGTCTTTGATCTGTTGCATGAGTGTGCTGTTGCCTGCAAGTTTGTTGAAAAAGAAATCTTCGGGTTTATTGCTTTTAGGGGCAATAAAAAATTCATTTTTATCGGGGAAGAGTTGATAAGCTTCCAGTAACCATTTTAACTGCACTTTATCGTTGATCATGTATAATACATCTTCCTGTTTTCCACTGAGGTCCCACCCATAACATAACTGATCCTGCAGCTTGGGTGTTTTAGCGCCTTCCATACTGCGGGGTGTAAACGATATTAATGTTTTTGGTAAAGATGGATGACCAAAGATCTGAAACTGTTTATTGGTACCTCTTCCTTCGCTCAATACAGTTCCTTCAAAAAAGCAAGTGGATGGATACAGCCAGATAGCCTGATTGTTGGGCAAATTGGGTGATGGTTTTACCGGCAGTTCATACAAAGTTGTATG
>JANMOR010000505.1:0-1540 GCA_031369435.1 Chitinophagaceae bacterium | reverse complement strand
GTTTTTAATACGGGCAATTTTTGCTGTTACTTCCGGTTCAAACCCAAATCGTTTTTCGTTTAAGTTCAAACTTTGTATCACATCAAGCCTGAACATTTTGTAACAGGTTTCCATATCTGTGAGATTCAGATTGGTGAGCATATTACTCAGGAAAGTAAGAACCCTGTTACCAATGCTGTGCCAGAAGAAAAGGATACGATGGGCATTGCCACCCATAAACCGGCTTCCATATACTACATCTGCAACTCCATCTAAGAAAGGTTGCAATAGTATATTGAATTCTTCCGGATCATATTCCAGGTCGGCATCCTGTATAATCACTACATCACCTGTTGCTGCAGCGATACCTGTATGTAAGGCAGCGCCCTTTCCCTGGTTAACCCTATGTTGAAATAATTGTAAAGACATATCGGCAAACTGATCTTTTAATTCTTCCAACCGTTGCTGTGTGCCATCCGTACTGCAATCATTCACAATGATCACTTCTTTACGGATGCCATTCAACAACTGAACCTTGTTCACCTTTTCTAATATCCGGTGAATGGTGGGTTCTTCATTATATGCAGGAATAATGATGGATAATGTGCGGATATTCATGAATTGATTTCAGGTAAAAAATAAAGAACACTATGCAGGAAAAACAGATTGATGAATATAAAGAGCGTTGGACAGGTGATTACCTCTTTTCCAATCATGATAATCTGTATTGTACAAGCCAAAGAAATAATAATCCCTTTCGGCTAAAAATTCAGTGAGTACAGGAAAATAAGTATTACGTTGATTGCTGCTCTGGAAACCGGTTTCACAATATATAAAAGCAATTTTTCCCTGCTGCATCATTTGTTCTGCTCCTTTTAATACATTGATCTCAAACCCTTCGGTATCAATTTTCAACAGATCAATTGTTACAATACCATGCACGGCACAATAATGATCGAGTGTATCTATGCTGATGATTTCTTCTCTTGCATTGGCAGCAGGATTCATACTATCGTCCCGTAAGGAATTAAGTACGGTCATATCTCCATCAAAGAGCCGGATTTTTTTTTCACCCTGCTCATCACCCAATGCCATATGTTCCAGCACACAATTAGTATCAGCACCTGCAGTTTTTTGCAACTGTGCAAAGGTTGCCTGTACTGGTTCAAAGCTGTAAATTTTTGCATTGGGTGCATGAAAACGGAAATATGTTCTTGACTGACCAATGTTTGCACCAATGTCAAAGATCACTTCAAGCGGCTGTCTCTTAATCTTATGATGGATATCAACAAACAGGTCGGCACCTACCGGAAGATTATTCAATTTATGCAGCCAGTACCCGGTGGATTTGTTAATTATTTTTTTTACAATATTCACAGAAATTAATAGTTGAATGAATGAGAAAGATGTTGACAGAATTTATACATACGGATTCTTATGTATAAGCGGAACCTGGAACCCTGACTGTTGCAGTTGTTGCACAAGTACTGTATCCGGTTTTTCTTTAAATAAAATGACGCTCACCATATTGGGTTGATGAAATTGCGGATATGTTTTGCAA
>JANMOR010000473.1:0-2623 GCA_031369435.1 Chitinophagaceae bacterium | reverse complement strand
GTACTGCTTTCTGAATATCGTTGCAGCATTTGTGAAGCAAGTAAGGTTGCTGCATATGCTTCACCTGAATTTTCCTGGGTTGTGTATCCACGAACAAAATAATTATCTCCTTTCAATTCTAGTTTGTATTGCCCAATTTTTGCGTCTTTCAATGAATAACGATCTGCACCGGTATAAACAGTGGTTGCTGTTCCCCAATAACCAACAAAGGATAATTCGGTTTGTGAATTTATTTTATAATACAAACCTCCATTGAACTTAAGATTGTAGGTATTATAATCAACAAGATTTTTTTCTGCATAACCGGTACGGCTTACAATAGAATCAGAACCGGTAATAAATAAAGAAGAAGCTGTGCTGTTTGAGTTAGATATAGCAGCTGCCGTGGCTTGTGTATTTGCAATAACAGCAGCCTGGGCTGGCGTTGCACCTCCTAAAATTGCTCCATTGTAAACAGCATTATATACTGCAGCATATGTTTGTTGGTAAACACTTCCCCTAATTGCACTTTTAATATTTACAATTGGAGGGGTAGAACCAATCTGATCGCCATACACATTTACACCATTATAACTTGGAACACTTCTGTCGCCAAAAATTGTTTTACCTGCAAGAATATCATAATTAGATAAATCGTTTGCCTGCCAATCCTGGGCCTGCATATACTGACCGGCAATTTTGAAAGCAAATTTTTCGCCTAACTTTTTACCCCAGCGAAAATTCCAATCATAATATGGCGAAGTTGGTCTTTGTCTTTTATCGGTATGCATAATTCCCTGCTTCACCTGGAAACTCAAGCCCTGGTATTTAAAAGGATTTTTGCTGGTGATGAGTAATGTACCATTCATTCCGCCAGAACCATATAAAGCTGATGATGCTCCGGGTAGTAATTCCATATTATCAACATCCAGTTCAGTTAAGCCAACAATATTTGCAACAGAGAAATTCAATCCGGGAGCCTGGTTATCCATCCCATCAGTAAACTGGTTGAAACGTGTATTACCCGAACCGTTGAAGCCTCTGGTACCAATTGTTCCAAATACCAAACCTGACCGCACAAAATCAACACCTTTTAAATTTGCAACGGCATCATAAAAGGAAGCAGCGGGAGCTTCTCTTAATTGTGCTGCTCCAATACGTTCAATAGATACCGGTGATTCAAGAATTTTTGTTGCAATACGTGTAGCTGATACAACTACTTCCTGTCCTAATGCGGCCCTTGTAGCAAGTGCTACATCTACAAAACCGGCAGTAACCACTGACACTTCCATATCTTCATATCCAATGGAAGAAACGATCAAAACAACTGGTAATTTATCAACTGAAATTTTAAAATTTCCTTTATCATCAGTAAAAGTTCCTACTGAAGTTCCTTTTACAATTACAGAAACAGCTGATAAGGTTTCGCTGCTGGCTTTTGATTTCACATTACCAAACAATGTTACCTGTGCCTGCAAGGACAAACCAGTAAAGCCTGCAACAAGCAATAGCAAGAATATTTTTATTTGCTTTTTCATAAATATATTTTATTCCGGTGGTGAATTAGTTATGGGTAATAAAAGTAGTTGCAGGTGTGGGTGCTGCAGTGGCAGTAATATGCAATCTTGCTACAATAGTATAGATCTTTCCGCTTTCAAAACGAAACCTGCTGGTTGTTGAAGGAAAAAATCCAATCAATCCGGTAGCTGGAGAAGTACCGGGAGTACCAGCTACTCTGAAAGCAATATTGTAAGACCCACTGTCAATTAATGCAAACTGGTGAAGACTTTTATTAGTATATGCATCAGCAAAATTTCTTGTTGGAAAAATGCTTGCATTCACCAAAGGAGTAGCTGTCGGTCCACCGGTTGCAGTTACATCAATTGTATCTTTTCTTGGCAGAGATGTTAGTAATAATTGAGAGATGGCATGTACAAAACGAATTTTAGCTTTACCTGAAGGAGGTGTTGATAAATCATCTTCCATGATCATCACCTTGTAAAAAGGATTGAGATCAAATGCAACGGCAGTATAACTTTTGCCGGGCACAAAACTGGTGATGCGGTTATAAACTGTTTGTCCGTTTGAACCTGCAATAGCCAGGTTTAATGGAAGCGCAGCACTTTTTACTGATGCATATCCTCCAACAATTGAAGTAAAAGCAGGGATCGTTGTAACAGGGTTCCCCACTACAACACTGGCTGCTCCGTACACAACATTGTTCAATACAAGGTTACCACCCCATCTTACATCAACAGCCGTTCCGGCAGTTGGTAAGGGGCTTGGCGAAACTGGAGGGTTCACAACAAAGTTTGCAACTAATAGCCGGGCGGGATCAAATCCTTCTTCATTACAGGAAATAAAAAAAACAGATGCACAGGGCATCAGTAAGAGCAGTTTTATTAGCTTTCTCATATAGCAGGGTTTACTGTATGAACAAAAATAGGGTTTCGATTTAAATAAAGAAATAAATCTTTCCGAACTTAATTTCCACAACTCTTTATAACTTAATCTGTTTAACCGGTTGTGTTTTATGCCAGTCTGCTAACTTCGGGGTATGAATCCTTTTCAGTTTCCCAACCAAACCAAGTACTATAAAGGCAAGGTTAGAGATGTGTACAGCATCGGCAGCGATTTGCTGGTG
>JANMOR010000449.1:0-4036 GCA_031369435.1 Chitinophagaceae bacterium | reverse complement strand
AGTTGCTGCAGGTGGAGGAACACCGGGTTATACATACATATGGAGCAATGGTTCAACATCTGCAACTATCAGTGGCGTACCTGTTGGTACTTATAATGCAACTGTTACTGATGCCAATGGTTGTACAGCTATAGCAAGTGTTACGCTTTCAGTGGGTGAAGCATTCAACCCATCAGCATCCGTAACAAATGTTACCTGCTTTGGTGCTAATAACGGTATCATTACAATAACCAATGTAAATGGTACTGCACCGTTTATGTTTAGTAAAGATGGTGGTGTAAGTTTTGAAAGCGGTTCTTTACCATTCAGCTTCAGCAATCTAGCTCCGGGTAATTATAATATTGCCGTGAAAGATGCAAGTGGCTGTACAGGTTTTGTAGAAAAAACCGTTACACAACCAACACAATTAACGGCAACACATACAGTTCAAAACACCTGCGCAGGTTCAAGTACAGGTAGGATTAATGTAACCGTTAACGGCGGTTCTCCTGCATACAGCTACAGCTGGACAGGTTTGAATGGAACATATAGTTCATCCCAACTAAATATCAATAACCTGGCAGCAGGTAGTTACACACTTACAATAACAGATAAAAATAATTGTACTGCTGTTGTGCCAATAACCGTCAATCCTTTCCCTGCCATTGTAATAGCAAGAACAATCACTGATGTTGCATGCAGAGGAGGAGCTACGGGTTCAATCAACATTACTGCAAATGGTGGAACAGGAAGTGGATTTACATATAGCTGGACAGGTGGCATCATTTCTTCGCTTGAAGACCTGAGTAATTTGACAAAGGGCACTTATAAATTAAAAGTTACAGATAATGGAAGTGGTTGTTTTGTTGACAGTACATTCATTGTTACTGAACCTGCTTCTAATATTTCATTAACAACGGCCAGAACTAATGCAACAGGTTGTAATAGTCTTGGTACAATAACAGCAACCGGAAGTGGCGGAACAGCACCTTATACCTATAACCTGAATGGCGGAATATATGGCAGCAGTGGATTGTTTACTGGTTTGTATGCAGGAAGCTATACAATAGGAATCATGGATGCAAGAGGCTGTACTACTACAAAGATTGTAGCAATTAGTGATAATGGTGCTGATGAATATGAAGGAACAGGACCGAACAAAAACAATACCAGGACAAGAGCCTTCAGTATTCCAATTGAAACAAATATTTATGCACGTATTCCAACAGTTGCAGATTCATTAGACTGGTATAAGTTTACAACTGCGGCTGCAGGTAATTATACAGTAACATTCAATCACCCGAATCCTGCTATTGTCTTTGATGTGTATACATTAACAGGAACAGTAGCGATGATGCCGAATATAGGAAGTACTCCAACTGCAAAAACATATAGTTTAACCGGAAGTACACTGTATTATATTAAAGTTTACGGAGCACTCTCTTATATCTGTTATGATCTGAAGGTTTCTTATGGAGGAGCTGCACGGATCAACAACAGCCAGGCTCCTGCAAATGAAACAGCAAATACAATGAAACCTGTAATTACAGTAGAAGGATTAAAGGCGGCTACGTATCCTAATCCGCACCAGGGATCGTTTGCTATTTCAATAGAGTCACCTGAGCAGGGAATTGCAATGATAGAAATGTTTGCTGCAAACGGGCAATTGATCAGTGAAAGAAAAGTAAATGTTCTGAAAGGAAAAGGAAACCTTGTACAATATAATAACATGCATCAAACTATTCTATACTACAGGGTAAGAATAGGAAAGCATATTGTAACAGGCAAGATCATCGGCCCGAATTAACCAACACCCAAAACCACCTCAAGCAAAACCCCGGATCATCCGGGGTTTTTTTATGTGTTATTTTTTATTTGCCAACTGTCCGCAGGCAGCATCAATATCTTTTCCACGGCTCCTTCTTAATCTTGCATTCACTTTATGTTTTTCTAAATAAACCATGAATTGATTGGTGACTTCTTCTTCAGGTTTTTGATACGTAGCCATATCAATAGGGTTGTATTCAATAATGTTGATGAGATCAGCAGGCACCTGGCGGTAGAGTTTAATCAGATCATCAGCATCTTTCAAACTATCATTAAAATCTTTGAACAGAATATATTCAAACGTAATTTCATTCCCCGTTTTTTTATAAAAATGATTCAAACCTTCAACCAATGATTTGATATTGTTGCTGTCGTTGATGGGCATAATTTCATGCCGCTTTGCATCAGTGGCAGCATGAAGCGATAAAGCCAGCTTGAATTTTACTTCATCATCACCCAACTGTTTAATTTGTTTGGCAACACCTGCTGTTGAAACTGTGATCCGTCTTGGGCTCATACCCAATCCGTCAGGCGATGTAATCCGTTCAATGGACTTCAACACATTTTTATAATTCAACAATGGTTCACCCATACCCATGAAAACAATATTTGTCAGCTTTTTTTGATAAACCTGTTCGCTTTGCTGATTTAGCAGCACAACTTCATCATAAATCTCATCAAAATCAAGATTTCTTTTTCGATCAATATAACCTGTTGCACAAAACTTACAACTCAGTGAGCAACCAATTTGAGAAGACACACAGGCTGTCTTTCGCTCACCGGTAGGAATCAAAACCCCTTCCACCAAATGCCCTTCATGTGTACGGAACCTTGACTTCACTGTGCCGTCCCCTGAATATTGTGTGGCATCAACTGCTAACGCAGGTAGTGTAAATATTTCACCCAATTTTTGACGGAGTTCTTTGCTGAGGTTGGTCATATCAGCAAAGCTGTGGGCATGCTTTTGCCAAAGCCATTCGTACACCTGTTTTGCCCTGAATTTCTTTTCACCAATGCTTTCGAAGTAATCGTTGATTTCTTCAAGACTTAAGTGGCGTATATTTCGCTCGTTCGCTACTTTCATGCCGGCAAAGGTACAAAGCCTGAGCCGATTGAAACGAGTTCTTTACTTTTGAACTATACTCTTTTATATGAAACCTGTTTATATTATTGATTGCCTGCGAACTCCTGTTGGCAAATACGGTGGTGCTCTTGCATCTGTTCGTCCGGATGATTTGCTGGCACATGTTATCAAAGCATTGATTCAACGCAATGCATCTATTGATATAAATGCCATTGAAGATGTCATTGCCGGTGCTGCCAATCAAAGTGGTGAAGACAACCGGAATGTTGCACGTATGGCTGCATTACTTGCAGGGTTACCTGTAACTGTTGCAGGGAATACTGTGAACAGGTTATGTGCAAGTGGCTTGCAGGCCATCATGGATGCTGCAAGGGCCATTGCATGTGGTGATGGTGAACTATTTATTGCATGTGGAGTTGAAAGTATGAGTCGTGCACCATTTGTAATTCCCAAACAAACAGAGGCATTTGGACGCAAAGCAGAACTTTATGATTCCACACTTGGATGGCGGTTCATCAATTCAAAATTAGCAGAACTCCATCATCCATACAGCATGGGCGAAACAGCAGAGAATGTTGCAAAGCAATGGAACATAACAAGACAGGAACAGGATGAGTTTGCAATGCAAAGCCAGGAAAAATATTTTGCAGCATTAGCTGCAGGAAAATGGAGCGATGAAATTGTTTCAATAGAAACACAACAAGGAAAACAAGTTGTGATCGTTGATACAGATGAACATCCACGTACAACATCCATTGAACAATTAGCAAAATTAAAACCTGCATTTGCAAAGGAGGGAACTGTTACAGCAGGTAATTCAAGCGGTATCAATGATGGTGCTGCTGCCATGTTGCTGGCAAGTGAAGAAGCTATGAAGAAATATCATCTCAAGCCCATTGCAACTATTAAATCAATGGCAGTTGCAGGGGTTGATCCATCCATCATGGGCATTGGTCCGGTGCCGGCAACCAAAAAAGCATTACAACGTGCAGGCCTTACCGTTAGCGATTTGGATGTAGTTGAATTGAATGAAGCGTTTGCTTCGCAAAGTATTGCCTGTATGCATGATCTTGAATTAGATATACAAAAAGTAAATGTCAATGGTGGTGCCATTGCATTGGGTCATCCGCTTGGATGCAGCGGTGT
>JANMOR010000405.1:0-1608 GCA_031369435.1 Chitinophagaceae bacterium | reverse complement strand
AAAAAATCTCTGCTCAACTGCAGCTTCACCTGTTCCATATGATTGTTGTAAATATGTACATCACCAAACGTATGAATAAACTCCCCGGGTTGCAAATCGCAAACCTGCGCAATCATCAACGTCAATAATGCATAAGAAGCTATGTTGAACGGCACACCTAAAAAAACATCAGCGCTGCGTTGATATAGTTGGCAACTTAATTTTCCATCTGCTACATAGAATTGAAATATCGTATGACAAGGCATCAAGGCCATCTTTGGCAGTTCCGCTACATTCCACGCACTGATGATGAGTCGTCTGCTGTCAGGATTTTTTTTGATCTGCGCAATCAATTCTTTTACCTGATCAACTACTACCCCATTAGCTCCTTCCCAGCTTCGCCATTGTTTTCCATACACTGGGCCAAGTTCACCATTTTCATCTGCCCATTCATCCCAGATACCAACTCCGTTTTCTTTTAAATAGGCAATATTGGTTTCACCTTTTAAAAACCAAAGCAATTCATGAATGATGCTGCGCAGATGAACTTTTTTTGTTGTCACCATGGGGAATCCGTTGGCCAGGTTGAACCGCATCTGGTAACCAAATACACTTTTAGTACCTGTTCCTGTACGATCGGTTTTTTCAACACCTGTATCTAAAATATGCTGCAGTAAAGCATGATATTGTTGCATGGGTGCAAGTTAATTAAAAGCCACAAGCAACAAGAAGTAAGATAGCTCGTGTGAGCAAGATGTGGAAGAATGAGGATCAAAGCCCTCTCCGTTTCATTTCTTTTTTAATCAATGCCAGTTCCCTTCCAGTTTGTCCACTCATAGAGCTATTTTCCTGTGCCCTGCGCATGAGATAAGGAATAACATCTTCAATAGGACCGAATGGTAAATATTTACTCACTGAGTATCCTTCTTTGGCAAGATTGAAGGTAATATGATCGCTCATCCCAAACAATTGGCTGAAATGTACATGCGGATGATGATGCGGCAATCCTTTGCTGTGCAGCAATTGAGCTCCAAGCTGATTACTGTTTTCATTATGTGTTGCAATGATGGTTGCAACACGATCAACATGATGTAAACAAAATTCAACTGCATTGTTATAGTCTTTGTCGCAACTTTCTTTATCAGGTTGTATGGGTGATGGATAACCCATTTCCTGTGCCCGTTTGCGTTCTTTCTCCATATATGCACCACGAACAATTTTTATACCCAGTATAAAATTCCTTTGTTCAGCTGCTTCATAACAATCATGAATAAACTGATAACGATCATGCCGGTACATCTGCGCCGTATTATATACAATGGCGGTTGTTTTATTATGCTGATCCATCATGAGCATGGTTAGTGCATCAACAGGATCCTGTATCCATGTTTCTTCAGCATCAATCAACACAGCCACTTTTTTTGCTGCAGCTGTTGAACAGATTTTTTCCATCCGGTTACAAACCAACTGCCACTCTGCTCTTTCTGTTGTACTTAATTGCTCAACTGTTTTTTCATACCGCTTGATCAATGTTCCATCAGCCTTTTGCATCAGCACATCCATTTTTTCCAATAAAGCAAAGCGTGCAATGCCTGTAACCTTTACACTCATGAAAGGGATGTTGGCCTG
>JANMOR010000397.1:0-3991 GCA_031369435.1 Chitinophagaceae bacterium | reverse complement strand
CAGGCCAACGCACAAAATACTTTTTTTTAGCTGTAATGGGCTACAAAAATATTTTTACCAACACACAAGGAGAGACTATTTTTTGCTCAACCTATTTTAGGATGAATTATCTTAGTCAACCAATAGCAGGATTAATTAACTAAACCAGTCAACTAATTTTAGGACGAGACAGTTTTTCGATCGGCTTCAGTTGTCGGCTGACGGAACACAGAATACCAGCACAGCAGAAAGCCCAATGTTGGTGGCAAGCATATCCTAACACCCTAAAATTGTAAGTTTTAATTTGTTGACATTTGCTTCTCACCCCAACTTCGCATTTGACTAATGAACGGAATTAATTCATTTCCTGTTTCGGTAAGTGAATATTCAACTTTTGGTGGTACTTCTAAATAAACTTTTCTTATAATTAATTCATCAGCTTCCAGTTCTTTTAGTGTTTGGGTAAGCATTTTAGGTGTAATACCTATCACAGCTCTGTTTAATTCTCCGTATCGCAAAACCCCCTCTCTCAATACCCATAAAATTCGACCCTTATATTTTCCGCCTATTCTTTGGAAGGCATAATCAACAGCACAATGAGCCTTTTTAATTTTATTTTTCATTTACTTAGAAATTTAAACTGCTGGTAATCAACAATACTATAGTCTTAGTAAGTAAGCTACTTTATTGTATGTACTTGCTATAAAGGTAATAAACATTTTTATTTGCAAAACTTTACATACAATAAATCAGAAAAAATAATGGGTGTATCAATCAAAAGAGTGCTGTATTTTCCAATAACAAAAATTATCATTGGAATTGTGGTCTGTTTTTCTCTATTTGTCGTAATTCAAAACTTTGTATTAAAACCATTTTTTTATAGCATTATTCAAGATAAAAATATTGCTGATCCAATTATTCACTGTGTTTCTTTTATAGTTTTATTAGCCGCTTATTACTATTTATTCCGTTTATATGATAAAAGAAAAATAACAGAACTATCCATAAAATATTTACTCAAAGAAATGTTTGGAGGGTTTATCTTAGGGTTTTCAACTATTTCATTATCTATTTTCATTTTATACTTACTGGGGTTTTATCAGGCTATTAGTATTACAACAGCTCACTACTCAATAAAGTTTTTCACGGTATTAATGTTTGCGGCCTTAGTTGAAGACTTATTTCATAGAGGATTAATAATACGGGAGTGTGAGAATTGGTTAGGTACTAACATAGCCATTGTCATTGGAATGTTAGTAGAAATGCAACACATTTTTAATCCCAATTCCAACCTATTTAGTCTTTTTTTATATTTGATTTGGGGGTTTACTATGGCAATGATGTTTATCTATACTAAAAGAATTTGGCTACCATTTTTCTTCCATTTAGGTTGGAATTTTTCTCAGCCTTTTTATGGTTCAAATCTCACTGGGTTAGATGATATGGGCAGTATCATTCAATCAAAATTCAACGGCCCTGAACTATTGACAGGGGGTGCTGTTGGAATTGAGGGTTCAATTTTTACAGCATCTTTTTTATTGCTTATTGGAATAACACTTTATTATCTTGCAAAAAGAGACGGTAAAATTTCGTCAGCCCGAGGTCTGGCTTAGCCGACCCCGGGAGTAAAACATATAAATCCCGAGGCCCACTGTGTGAGACCTCGGGCGGACAAAATATCTTTCCTGCCCCTCCAAACTTTCCTACTCTTTCACTTCAGCAGAAAAATAGTTTGCAAAATATTTTGCGCAACCAGGTAGTTGCATTTATATTTGCAACCACATAGTTGCAAATAATCTAAACATGGAAACAAGAAGAGACATTTTTCAAGCGATTGCAGACCCGACAAGAAGGGCAATTTTGTTATTGATTGCAGCCCAGTCAATGACACCGAATGCACTTGCAGAAGAATTTCATACAAGCAGGCAAGCGGTTTCAAAGCATATTAAAATTCTTACAGAATGTGAATTGGTGAAGCAGGAACAGAAAGGAAGGGAAATTTATTATCACATCAATGCAAACAAAATAAATGAGATTGATAAATGGATTGAGCAATTCAAAAAGATGTTGCAAACTCAGTTCAATCAACTCGATCAAGTATTATCAACTATTAAAAAACAAAAAAAATGACAAACGATTTGCTATTTGATTTTACCGTTGACAAAGCAACAAAAACGGTATTCATAACCAGGGAATTTGATGCTCCCCTTTCGCTGGTATGGGATGCTTTTACCAAAGCGGAACTACTTGACCAATGGGTGGCACCTAAACCCTGGGCATCAAAAACAAAATATATGAATTTTGTAGTTGGTGGAAAACGGTTTTATGCCATGGTAAGCCCTGAAGGATTAGAGCGTTGGGCAATTCAGGAATATACTTCCATTACGCCCAAAACCAACTTCAAAATGTATAATGCTTTTGCAGACAAAGATGAAAACCCTGAATTGACGGGTTCTGATTGGGATTACACTTTTAGCGAACAAGATGGGGTGACAAAAGTGAATATTACTATTTATAATGAATCCCTTGAACGTATGGAGAAGATGATTGAAATGGGGTTCACAGAAGGATTTAAGGCATCAATGAGCAATTTGGAAAATCTGTTGGCAACTTTATCGCAAAAATGATTTTTGTTTTCAAAACATCTGTCAAAACTAAAATGCAGGCAAAGAAACTGAAACCGCATATTGACAACTTATTGTCAAATTCTAAATGGAACTTTGACCTTGAAGACTGCGATCATATTTTGCGTATTGAAAGCGAAGAAAATATTGTTGTGATAATAACCGATTTGCTGAATATACATAACTACAGTTGTGAAGAATTAGAGTAAAAAATAACGAAGGCTATCAAAAGGCTTTTTTATCGGTTGATGTCCTCATCAACCGATATTTTTTTTATACCCCCAAACCCACTGACCTGATACCATAATTTTACCTTATGCAATATTTTAGTAACTTTCAAATACCTTTTCTTACCTGTAGTTGTTTCACCAACCGATAAGATAGAAATAGCCACACAAACAGTAACAACATGATAAAATCATTTTTGTCATTTGCTTTTCTAACAGCAACTCTTTTGTTGCATGGACAGTCTTCTGCAAAAACAGAAGGAGAAATCAGAAAGTTGGAACAAAGAGTTGTAACGGCAATTTTAAATGCAGATACAAACATGCTCAAACAGGTTTGGGCACCCGAATTTCTGGTAAACAACCCAAGAAATGACATTACTGAAAGCAGGGATTCAGTATTTCGTGTACAGAAAGCAGGTATGATTAATTACAGCAGCTTTGAACGAATCATTGAACGAATACAATTTCAAAACAATATTGTTATTACTATGGGGCATGAAATATTTATCTCAAGGAATGATATACCCGGCGCCAAGGCTGGTCAACCTTATAAAAGACGATTCACAAATATCTGGATGAAGAAAAATGGAAGATGGCAACAAATTGCAAGACATGCTTCTATTATTTGTCAATAAACAGTGGCATTTTGCTATACATACCATGAACCAGGAATTATCTCTACGGATTATTTTAGAAAGTCCTCCAGCGGGAGTTGACTTTGGTCTGCAAAAAGGCAGTGGAAACAATTACGAAACTATTTTAAAGCAAAGATCTGCCAAAGTTGATCTATGCTTTGAATTTAAAATTTCAGTAAAGGAAAGTAAAACCTCTCTGTATAATTTTACAGGGCCGTATGTTCAGGGACCATCGAACGAACGTTTTATTTATATTGATATCGGCACCGCTGCAGGGCAGTTCAATTCTACCTGGACCCGTCGTTTGAAAATTCCTTTGAGAGATATTCCAACCAAAACGATTGAACAAATGTTGACTGATACCAGACTTGTTCTTGAAACGAAAGTTCCGGGAACAGCTAAAGACGGCGGTCCAAATTGTGCTACAGTAAAACCTTTCCCTGGCTGGCATTTGAGTAAAGGTTCCTGAAGAAACAGATGTGCAACATTGCATTTGTAAAATGCAGGGTTAGATAAAACATGAATT
>JANMOR010000386.1:0-13157 GCA_031369435.1 Chitinophagaceae bacterium | reverse complement strand
ATTTTTACGAATACTAACCTGACTCAGGGTAAAATGTTATTTTTTGTTTTTTTTGATGCAACCTGCGATCACTGTCAACATGCTTTTCAGTATATGAATCAGCATCACCGGGAGTTCGATAAAGCAGCATTATATTTTATTACAATCGACAATCCTGCCACCACGGCCATGTTTCTGAATAAATACGGAAATAAACTGAAAGGCAAGAAAAATATAACGTTCTTACTTGACCTGAATAACGAGTTTATCAGGAAGTTCAAACCAAGAAAGTATCCATCCATGTTTTTGTACTCAACTCAAAAGAAATTGATATTGTACGACGATAATGAGCAGACCTTACCCATGTTTTCAAAAATAATTAATGGAAATGCAAAATGATTTTGTTCATCTGAAAGCAAATCATCAAATAATTCTTTTAATAATCCAGCTCCAGGCCCAACCGGTCTTTTAATTCTTTTACCAGCGGGTATTTTTCAGTCATCCTTAAAAATTGCTCTTTAGTTGAAAGCGGACGGTTAGCAGGATTGATTTCCTCCACTGTTTCATTAAATTCTATATGGATATTAATAGCAGTATTTTGAAAGAACCGATGCAGGTGATCCAGTAGATGTGTTTTATTCTGTTTCAAAAATCCCAGCTGAATATTGCTGTAACAGGTTACTTGAAACGTTTCAGCATTTTGCAGCTTGCATTCCATCATTTCAAAATTGGAAACATCAGAATGTTTACTGGCCGATTTGAGTTTGAGAATGTATTCATGCCATGCAATCTTTAATGTTTCTTCTTCAAGTGGCCTGGGTTGATTGCTGCTGAGATTATTGTCATCGGCAATTTTTTGACGGATCTTTGAAAGACCACCTCTTACACCATTTTTATTGTTATCAGAAACGGAGGGTTCAACTTTGGATGTTGGAATTTGAGTTTTGTAATTTCCTCCCGGTTCTTCCACCAGTAACTTTGCTTCACTTACTACTGCCGGCTTACCACTCAGTACCTGCTCCTTTACTTCCATTGGTTTCAACGCCCTGAACTGAACAGCCCTTGCTTTCTCAGTTATTTTTTTTTTATCGGATGACAAATCAATCGCCTGTTGCAGGTAAGTTAATTTGATCAATGCAAGTTCTACATGCAAACGTTTATTGCGTGCCTGTTTATAGTTGATCTCTGTTTCGTTCAATACATTTAATGCGCTGATGATATAAGAAGCAGATGTTTTTTTGGCTGCTGAAATATATTTGTCTTTAAAACTTTCTACCGCTTCTAACAGGCCGGCCACTTTTACATCTTTACATACCAGCAGGTTCCGGAAAAATTCGGCCATTGCATTTAACAGCATATCGCCTTCAAATCCTTTTTTGTTAATATCATCAAACAGCAACATCACATCAGCCAGTTGCTGTTGTTGCATACCATCTAATAATTTGAAAAAGTAATCAGCATCTAAAATGTTCAGATGCTCCAATGTATTTTGATAATTCAATTCACCATTGGTAAAACTGACGATCTTATCCATGATGCTCAATGCATCCCGCATACAACCTTCACTCTTTTGCGCAATCACCTGCAAGGCTGCTTTCTCTGCTTTGATTTCTTCTTTGTTAACAATTTCCTGTAAGTGATCAACCGTATCATTGGTAGTGATGCGTTTAAAATCGAAAATCTGGCAACGGCTTAAAATGGTAGGAATGATTTTATGTTTCTCTGTTGTTGCTAAAATAAAGATGGCATAGGAGGGAGGCTCTTCCAATGTTTTTAAAAAGGCATTGAAGGCGCTTGAGCTGAGCATGTGTACCTCATCAATGATATACACTTTGTATTTGCCCATTTGCGGTGCAAAACGAACCTGTTCAATAAGCGAACGGATATCATCTACTGAATTATTACTTGCGGCATCCAGTTCATGAATGTTTAAACTCGATCCTTCATTAAAGGTTCTGCAGCTTGTGCATTTGTCGCAAGCTTCACCATTGGGCTGGATGTTTTCGCAGTTAATGGTTTTGGCTAAAATCCTTGCACAGGTGGTTTTGCCCACACCTCTCGGTCCGCAAAACAAAAATGCATGGGCCAGTTGATTATGGCTGATTGCATTCTTCAATGTGGTGGTGATATGGCTTTGCCCAACAACTGTATCAAAAGTCTGTGGTCTGTACTTGCGTGCCGAAACAATGAATTTATCCATAGCTGAAGCTGCAATTTAGGGAAAAAGAAGTGGATAGATTTTGCATCCTTTTTCACTTTTTTAGAATGGGCTTGGACTTGCATTTTTAAAATACTTCAACTAACTTTAATAGATACATTTTAATCCTGCCGTATGGATTAAAAACTTCTGATATGACAAGGGCAATATTGTTAATTATTCTTTCATTTTTTTTAGTGACTTGTGTAAAAGTAAACCAACAAAAATGTGAAGAATGGGAGGTAACAGACCGTAAAACATATTCTGGCAATGGTATTGACTGGTCCTGCTCAGGTAGCAGAACTTATCAACTTGTATTTTGCGGTGATGCGTTAAAAGATGCTAGCCCGGGCAATACCAAAGTACTTGGATCCGGCGACTGTATCACTACCAGGACCTTTGTTCGGTTTATAAAAAATTTTTAAGAACTCAAAACTCTCCCCCAGCGCCACCGCCACCAAAACTACCACCGCCAAACTTTGTTGTTTCTGCCGGCGTTGACTGTTGCCCCAATGTTTCGGCAATGATCAATGATTCTATCTGCAATTTTTCAAATGCATGTTCTTTATCCAGATCAGCGTATGTAAAACCAAACTTCGGTTGTTGGAGATATTTGATCAACGTGTAGGAAACAACAAGCAGGATAAACCCGGTAATCGTCATAAATACTTCATGCGGAATCAGGTGATAATAATGACGTACTGTAAAAATCATTGCGGCAATGAGCAACAATCCAACACGCAGAAAGATCGCATCTTTCTTTTGAATACCTCTTGCAATGTAAAGGATTGGAACCAGTACAGTCAATATCCAGAACAACCAGCCAAACGGCAAAGAGCCGTCACTGGTTAAATGAAACATTGCATTGTTTACTTCTCTCACTACATAATAATTTCCTGCTGCATAAAAACTTAGCAGACTTACAATGATGATTATGGTAAAACAATGCGAATAGTTTTTCAGGCTTTCTTTCTTTTCCAGGGTTTTAACTAAAAGGTAAACAGCAGCAGAAGCAGCCATCAGCACAAATGGAATAATTGCTTTTGAAATTCCCAAATGGTCGGTAAAAAGAAAGAATAGTATTCCAAGGAAAGAAAGGAATGCAGCTGTACTCATAATCCTGTCTGCAAAACGGAAAGAGCAATAAAGCGAAATGAAAAACGCCAGTAAACAATTGGTCAACGCACCTGCATTAAGAAGCAGACAGATACTGCCAAACAACATTCCGGCAAAATTCCACAACAACGCATCATCCACTCCTGATTTGTAGTGATGTTGTGTTTGTGCCATAAACTCCAGTGCTGCATAGGTAAGCAGTGAAAAAAATAGCATTAAACCATTCATTGCATTTTCAAGCGAATTCATGAATAGCAAGGAAAAAAGGCTGAACGAAAAGGAAACAACGATCAGGGTTAAAATAAATAAACCAATGCGGATGAAAATATTCGGCGTATAAAACTGAACAGAGTATTTGTTTTTGATAGCCAGCAATTCCTCCTTGCTGATAAAATTATTTTCAAAAGCAGTGGTTGATTGCTCCCTTACCCGTTCGTTGTGAAGGGATGTTTTGTTGTAGGAAATCATAGCGCTTTTAGTTTTCTGTTTGATCTGATGAGAAATAATACAAGACCAGTTGCTGAAGCAATAAAGTAGAGTAAGCCAAAATAGATTGGGCCCATATCATATCCGCTAATTGATTCCAGAAGCCGGATAACTACATAGCTGATTCCAACATAAATGTACAGGGTTGTAACAACCAGAAAATAAAACGACTTATTCTGCATTGATCTTGTGTAAGAAAAAAAAGCCAGTGCCGTCAAAAACAGAAACCAAACCAGGTAAATACTCTTAAAATGAAACATTCCTGAAAGACAGGAAACAAAAAGTACATGTGTACCGAAATTGGCGTACGTAAATTCAAAATGCTGTTTAAATTTTCTTTTTTTGGATGCATACGCAAATGCAATGAGTAAGGCTCCCAGGAATAAGCCTGCATAAATAATAGTGTTGCTGTTAAAATCATTTGCACGCAAGAGTGCAGATGGTGTAACTGTAATGCCGATCCATGCAGCCAGATTGGTAATGGCTAAACTTAACACACCCAAATGATCAAAGAAGTAAGCAGAAAAAAATAAAACCAGCATAGGGAAGAAAGTTGCCAGTCCGTACCGGGTGCCGAACACATTGTATTGAAATTGCAGGTAAGCAATAAAACTGATAAACGTTAAACAACCCAGCAGCAGGATATAGTCAAAGTATACATTTGGTTCTTCAACCTTCGCAGTTGAAAAAGACAACTTTGTTTTAAAGCAGTAAAAAAAGCAAGCCGCACAAGCCAATGCAATAAAAATCAGGATGGCCTGGTGACCAATGCTGTCTATGTTTTTATAAATAAGAATGCCAAGGCCACCGCTCAGTAATAATACACCGAGGTATAATAATGTTTTGATTTCCCAATGAAGTGAAAAGAGTTTTTTACCCGAATGTTCTTTTATTTTTTCAAAGGAACTGTCAGCTATAAGTCCTTCGGTATGCAGTTGTTCAAATAGCTGTGTGTTCATGAGATTGAAAGTAATGATACAATTTTTTATAACACAGGATGCCTTTTAAACTCTTTCTTCCTGTCAAACAAATAACGATAGGTAATTAGTCTCCTGCTCACATGTGTTCCCAAACTGGCAGCCACATTCATCATCTTTGGATTAAAATCGCCGATCCACTGCATTTCATAGTCATCATATAATTGCTGATCCTGGATGATCTTGGCTGCTTCAATGATCATGAATGCATCCACACCTTTTCCCTGGTGTTCAGGCACCACACCAAAAATGATTCCTGTAAATTTTTTATTTCGTTTGGTTGCTTTCACCCAAAGAAATTTCAACTTGCCGATCAAGTCCAGTCGTCCGTTGAGATATTTGAACCACTGATTAAGATCGGGCATATTGATCCAAACTGCAACAGGCTCATCTTTGTAATAGGTAAACCAGCTGATGCGTTCATCCATCACCGGTTTCATGGAGTTGAACATGAGGATGGCTGTTTTTTCTTCCATCTGTTTCAGTCCTGCATGCCCTGCCCATGCTTTATTATAGACAACAGTAAAGTCTTTTGCAAATTTTTCTAATTGATCCTGTTGTATATGAACGGCTTTGTAGTTGGGATCTTTGGCCAGCAGATCATGTCTTGTATAAAATTTTTGCTCCAGTTTTTCTTTTACTTTCAAAGAATAACAATACTGATTAAAGAATAATTGAAAGCCATAGTTCTCAAATAACTGTTGATAATAAGGTGGGTTGTAATTCATACAATACAATGGCGGCTGAAATGCTTCAGCATTATTCTGCATCACATCCGAAGCATCCCTGCCTTCAACCTGCAAACCCCACCAGCGGTCCCGTTCACCAAAATTGACAGGGCCATCCATTGCTTCCATGCCTTTACCTTGTAACCATTGTTTAGCAGTATCAAATAAAAGATTGGCAGCTGATTGATCATTGATGCATTCAAAAAAACCAATACCACCAACAGGACATTCATCGCCTTTTGATTTGTATTTACTGTTAACAAAAGCAGCAACACGTCCAATCAGTTGTCCATCATCAGCTTTCAATATCCAGCGAATAATTTCACCATGCCTGAATGCTTTGTTCTTTTTTTCATTGAACACCTGGTCAATATCTTTATCGAGGGGACGTATCCAGTTAGGATCATTTTCGTAAAGCATAACAGCAACTTTAAGGAATTCAGCTGATGTTTTAGGAGTTACTTCAATCAATTGCATGCAGCAAAGAAATGAAAAATATCCATCGGCTTTTAAAGGGATATTGATCAATGGCAGAAAATGGGGGAAAAAGTTCAACAGGATTTTTTTATCTTACAGCGCCAAGCGTACCTGTTTATATCATTACATCATTAATATCTGAATTATGAAAAAACCTTTTACACAAATTTTTCTTACACTTACCTGCAGGTTTATTCTATTGATCATTCTTGTTACAGATGTTGCATATGCACAAATTACATCGGGTTCCTTTGCGCCAAAAGTTGATTTTGTTACCGGAACAACACCCTGGCATGTAACTGTTGCCGATATTGACGGAGATGGCAAACCCGACCTGGTTGTGCCGAACAGTGCCTCCAATAATGTTTCTGTTTTACGGAACACCAGCACAAGTGGTTCTATAGTTGCCGGTTCCTTTGCTGCAAAAGTTGATTTTATTGCAGGCACAGGTCCTGTGTCGTCAGTTGTTGCAGATCTGGATGGCGATGGCAAACCTGATCTTGCACTTGGTAATAACACCGGCAATTCGATTTCCGTTTACCGTAATACCAGTACAAGCGGGGTCATTGATGCCAGCTCATTTGCAGCAAAGGTTGATTTTGCAACAGAGACTGTTACACGCCAGGTAATTATTGCTGATATGGATGGCGATGGAAAAAAGGATCTCATTGTCACAAGTGCCGACGTCGTTTCAATTTTTCGTAACATCAGTACAGTTGGTTCGCTCAATTCGGGTTCCTTTGCTACAAAGGTTGATTTTGCAACAGGTGTTCAGCCAACAGGAGTTGTTGCAACAGATATTGATGGTGATGGCAAACCTGAAATGATTGTTGTAAACTATACCAGTAACACGATTTCTGTTTTTCGTAACACCAGTACAGCAGGTTCAATAACTGCAGGTTCATTTGCGGCGAAGGTTGATTTTACAACCGGAACAAATCCTATTCATTTGGGTGTGCAGGATCTGGATGGTGACAGCAAACCCGATCTTGCTGTTGTAAATAATAACAGCAGTAATGTTTCTATTTATCGTAATACAAGTACCATCGGTACAATCAATTCAGGTTCTTTTGCAGCAAAAGTTGATTTTGCAACAGGACTTCGTTCAGGAGGAATTGCAATCAAAGACCTGGATGCTGATAATAAACCCGATTTGTCCATTACAAACGCACTCAGCAATAATGTTTCGGTATTGAGGAATACTGCTACTTCAGGTATCATTGATGCAGGTTCCTTTGCAGCAAAAGTTGATTTTGTAACAGGAGCCAATCCGTTTTTTGTTGCTGCGGCAGATGTTGATGGAGATGGCAATGCAGATCTGACCGTTGTCAACTTTACTGATAACAATGTATCGGTTTACAGGAATACAAGAGTAACAACGGGTATCGGGTTTGAACTGGTAAATGAACAGTTAGCGGTAAAAGTGATGAACAATCCAACTCAAAATTTCTTTACACTGCAAGTAGATGCTTCCATGCGTGGAAAGATGATGATAAAAATTACAGATGTATATGGCCGATTGATTGAAACAAAAGCAAACATACAAACAGGAACCGTTTCATTTGGCAACAACTATAACTGCGGCGTTTATTTTGCTGAAATAGTGATTGATAAAAAACACCGGGTGCTGAAATTGATCAAACAATAAATATACAAAATATCGACCTGCATAAAGAATGTTATTCTTTCCACTTATAAAGTGAAACTTTCTTTGGTTTCAAAACTTTTGCCGCTTTAAGGATTACTCGTTATTCCAAACAAATATGATTCAACAGGAATCTGCAATTGAACTTTAGAATGCTATCAATAGTTTATACAACTTAAGCAGGAATACTACTGAGTTTTTCCTTTTCTCCTGCTTTTTTGTATTTTAAGCCTGATCAAGGAACTGGAATGAAACATTTCTCTCTTATCTTTTTTTGCTTTTGTATTGCCGTTCATTTTTTAATGGCTCAATCGGGCAGTATTCAAATTCCTGAAAAAGAAATTGACCACGTTACAAATATGATTGATTCATTTCAATATTATGTTTCATCGGGGTTAGCCATAAAGTCCAGCCGTTTAGAATGTAATTTACCTGAGCATCGTCAATTTTTATTAAAAACTGATTATCTCAACTTTCCGGAAAAGGCATTGCATATTTCTAAAGAACAAAAGAAATTGTATGTCCGTCTTCATGCATTGAACAGACTTGCAACAGCCTTTTATAATGCTAAAGAATATGAAAAATCTATTTTATACTGGCAGGAAGCTCTGGTCATTTCCTTACGAAACGATTTTTCTTACGAGGAATTACATAATATCAGGCCTTCTTTAAATAATAATTATTTTTTTTCGGGTGATTATACAAAGGCTATGAAAATTTCTGCTGATGGCCTGGCCAGATCTGAAATGCTGAAGGATACAAACAGGATGGTTCATTTTAATAATGTGATTGGTTATATCCACATGAGGCAAAAAAATTATACACAGTCGGAACAATACTTTGAAAAGGAGTTGAAGTTGGCACATGCAATGAATGACCAATTGGCTGAAGCACATGCATTATACAACCATGCTGATCTTGCATTGGCGCAAAAGCAATATGACAGTGCCATCGCTTTCTTGCAAAGAGCTATGAATGCTTATCGCTCTTCGAAATACCCACATTTATTCATCCTGCCCGAAAGAGAAGCTTATATTTCAAACAAGTTGTCAGAAGTATATAAACAGAAAGGTGATTATCAGAATGCTTTAAAGTTCGCATTGTTTACTGTTGAAAATGTAAAGAAAAAACAGGAATGGTTTAATACATATGATAAAGCCAGTTATTATGTAAATGCAGGAGACATCTATAACAGGTTGCAAAAACCAGACAGTGCTATTTTATTTTTGCTTACCGGAATGAAAATAGCTCAGCAAATAACCCACAGGGAATATATTCGTGATGCCAGTGAGCAACTCGCTGTTGCATATGCACAAAGAAAAATTTTTGACAGCGCTTATCTATATCATTCATTATTTTCAAAACTCAAAGACAGTATTAATAACGAAAATAATCAGCACGAGATTTTACAACAGGAAGCGAACCTTAAAATCCAGCAACAGGAACAATTACAGAAGCGTGCATTGGAAAAACAAAAGTTAGGGCGAAACATTACTATTGCTGTTGCAATATTTTCTTTTGTGATTGTTGGATTTTTATACAATCGTCTTCAGCTTAGGCAAAAAAACCGCTATCAATTGCAACTCAACAGGCAACAGAATGAATTGTTCAACAGTATTGCTGTTATTCAGGATAAGGAAAGGAAACGAATAGCTGAAGATATTCATGATAGTCTTGGCTCTTTGCTTTCTGCTGCCAAACTTAAATTATCGGCGCTTAAAGAAGAACAGACACAGCTTTCAAACAATGATTCAGAAAACTGGCAAATCACTTTTCAATTGCTCGACGAAGCTTCAACCGAGTTACGAAATATCTCTCACAACATTATGCCGGCTTCGCTTTCAAAATTGGGATTGGTAGCCGCATTAAAAAACCTGATCAACCAAATTTCTTCACATTCTGATATGCAGATTAATTTTTCCGCACATGATTTCAAAGAAAGAATTAATGAAGAAACCGAAATGAGTATTTACAGAATTATATTGGAGCTGATTAATAATATTGTAAAACATGCAAAGGCAACTAAAGCAACTGTACAAATAATAAAGTTTCCCGAATACATCAATGTATCTGTTGAGGACAATGGCAGAGGGTTTGATTTTGAAAACGAGTTAGTTTCAAAAAGAGGAATTGGGTTGGGCAATATTTTGTCGAGAGTTGATTACCTGAAAGGGAAATTAGATATAGATACATCTCCTGGAAGGGGTACTACAGTTATTATTGATATCCCTTATATAACCTGATAAATACCAATATACTGGTATGCCGGCATATTGTTTTGAGCAATATATTTACAATTGAGTAGTATGAATAAAATAAAAATTTTGATAGCGGATGATCATACCATTCTGCGTGATGGTATTGTTTCCTTATTACAAACGGAACAGGCTTTTGATGTAACTGGAACTGCCGGTAATGGGTATGAAGTAATGGAACTGATCAGTAAAAACGAATATGATGTTTGCCTGCTCGATATCAATATGCCGGGATTGGACGGCATTGAAACTGCTAAACTGTTGAAAGAAAAAAAACCGGGCATAAAGATCATAATGCTTACAACCTATAATGATGCTGAAATTATTTCAGAGATGGTACAAATTGGTGTTGCCGGTTATTTACTTAAAAATTCTGACAAAGAGGAATTGGTTGAAGCGATTTATAAAGTAATGAAAGGCAGGCACTATTTTAGCGAAGAAGTGGAAAATATCATCCTGCAGGGATTAACTCAAAGCAAATCAAATGATGTAATAACACTAACAGAAAGAGAACTGGAAGTTATGAATTTCCTGGCTAAAGAGTATACGAACGACAAAATTGCTACTGCACTCCATATCAGTTACCGCACTGTAGAAACCCACCGCAAAAATATTATGCAAAAAACAAAAGCCCATAACCTTGCGGGCTTGCTAAAGTATGCTTACAGCAAAGGATTGGTAAAATAACCTTTCTTTTTTATGATTCTATCTACCAAGTTCTTGGTAGTTAAATATCCCATACTGTTTGTATTGTTATCAACCTGCAACAGTATTACTTTAGAAATGGTTTTTTACTCCAGAATTTATTAATATGAAAAGGTCAATTACAGTTTTAATGTTTGCAGCAACAGTTTTGTTTTCCTGCAAAAAATCAAATAAAGAAACTCCTTATACCTGTGCCGTATGTGTAAAAACCCCACAGGCACTGGCAACTAATAATGTCAGTTCAAAAGGTATTTATAAAGGAGTCTTTTTTGGTTCTTCCGGAGTTATTTCATTTGATATCCAAAACAACAGTAACTCTGTAACGGCTACTTTAATAATTGATGCTGTAACTGTTTTGTTTAGTTCATCAACTGTTCCGCAGCCAGGCCAACCTTATTCTGCAATTTTTACCGGCACTTTTAATAACCAACCGGCCAGTATTAATTTTTCAGTTGGAGCTAATGGATCATTACCTGTTATTACTTCTGCCAATATCCCGGGCCACAGCAATTTTGGTTTTTTATTACTTAAAGAAACATCTGCAAATCTTGTTGAATGTTTTGAAGGAACATCTAAAGGAGTAACAAATAATATTCCCGAGTCAGGGAAGTTTAACCTGGTTTTATCAAGGAGTGCTGGAACCTGGTATGCTCTTACCATTGACGACCGTTCAAATCAAAATCAATTTCAAAATTGGAATGGCACAATCAGCGGAAATAGTTTGAGCTGTACTTGTCCGCCATCAATTAATCTCACCGGCACTTTTTCTGGCGACCAGATAAATGGACAATATAGCGATGGCTCACCCAGTGGTGGTGGCAGTGGTACATGGACAGTAAAAAGAACCTTGTAAAAGTTTTGTAAGCTATAGTAAAATATATGCTGCATCTTTTTGTTGTTAGCCTCTTTAAAATTGCATACCAAAATATCGGTAGATGAAAATGCCAAATGTATGGTATGGACAATGTTTTTATTTGGAACTAAGTTTAAATAACTATTTCAGTTTAATAAGTTATTGAACATTTAAAATATACTGCATGAAAAAATCAACTGACAACAAAAGCATCTACAGCTTATTCATAGCTGTATGTTTAGCTATTACCAGTATTTCTTTTTTCAGCAGCTCTTGCGATAAAATTGGTTTAGGCGGCAAAAAATATTATGCCAACTGGAGTTGCGGCAGTTCTTCTCAATGTGCATCAGTAATGGGAGCTTCAAGGGGTACCAATGGACCATTTTGCTCCATGAGTGATTGCAATGCATGGAAGCAAAAATATATTCCCGGTAATTGCAATTGTGAAGAATCCGCTGCTTATTCACCGGTAAGAGGTGGAACCCCGCCGGCTGGGAGAAGTTGTTTTAAAGTGGGAGACTTTTAGTTTTAACCTAAACAAAAGCAAATGAAAAACTTTAAGATCTTTTTTACCCTTTTCCTGTATTTATTTTTATTCTGTGGATGTAAAAAACTCTTGTCTCCCGCAAGGAACCTGGAAGGGAATTGGGAAACTAAAATTTCACCAACTCTGTATTATTACAGTGATGCTTGCGGCACCTATCAACGAGTAGCAAAAGTACAAATAGGTATGCGATGGGAGATCACAAGTACCGGATCAAATACTATTAGTATTGATATTGTCAGAACAAGCTCTTCTGCAGTAACATTATTAGTTTCACCAGGCTGTGCTTTGTTTATACCACTAACCGCACTCATATCCATTAATGGAGAAATCAGTTCATCGCAACTGACACTTACCGATCCGCAGGGAAGACTTATCGGATCATTCAGTTTTACAAGCGATATTTTAACGGGCGACTTCAATTCAAATTTTGATAAATTTTGCGGTCTTTATTGCACGGGGGTAGCTTCAGATTCAAAAGCTGTTTCGTTGATCAGGCAATAGATATTTTGGTAACAGGTATTCAATGAAAACTGTATATTCAAATGATTTTAAAATTATTTGAATATGCCATCCTACATTCTCGCCCTCGACCAGGGCACTACCAGCAGCCGTGCCATTGTATTTGATCATGATGGAAACATAGTTTCCGTTGCTCAAAAAGAATTTACACAATTATTTCCGCAGGCGGGTTGGGTTGAACATGATCCCGAAGAAATATGGAGTACACAATTGGGTGTAGCTGCCGAAGCGGTTACCAAAGCAGGATTGAGTACTGAAGATATTCATGCTATTGGCATAACCAATCAACGGGAGACAACCATTGTTTGGGATCGTACTACCGGCAAACCTGTTTACAATGCTATTGTATGGCAGGATAGAAGAACAGCAGATTTTTGTGATGAACTGAAAAGAAAAAATCTACACATTCTTATTCAGCAACGTACAGGGTTGGTGGTGGATGCTTATTTCAGTGCCTCAAAAGTAAAATGGATATTAGACAATGTGGAAGGTGCAAGAGCTAGAGCAGAAAAAGGCGAACTCTGTTTTGGTACTGTTGATACATGGTTGTTGTGGAATTTAACCAAAGGTCAGGTACATGCAACAGATGTTAGCAATGCAAGTCGCACCATGCTCATGAATTTACAAACCTTGCAATGGGATGGTGAGCTTGAAAAAATATTTTCCATTCCCG
>JANMOR010000381.1:0-3446 GCA_031369435.1 Chitinophagaceae bacterium | reverse complement strand
GTAAAAGGCAGCAGTCTTATAAAAATTTATCAGGATGATGTATCATGTATGACAACAGTTTAGCAACTTCTTCATTCTGTGAATAAATCGTTTGATATTCTTCAGCTTTTAAGTAGTTACAATCTTTTGCAAAATCAAGCTATACTTCTGTTTCTCCGTTTTCCATATCAGAGTCAGTTAGCTTGCTAACGAAATGTGCCGGGTATTTTCTTTTTCGATAAGCTTCGCCAATGCAGGCACAAACAGCCCTTGAACTTCTTCTTATCTGATCAGTTAAACTATACCTTTCTTCAACAGGAAAGGTTTTTGAAACTATAAAAATTGCATCTGCAACCTGTTTTGCCTTTTGATAAGCAAGCAATGTTTTATACCCAGCCATCTATTTAAGTATTTACAGTATTAAATTATTAAACAGGTCCAATAATTCAAAGGATTACTGAAAACTCACTTATCAGTAGGTTCAAGGCTATCTACTAAATACTATCGGCTATCGGCTGATAATTTATCCTAACTTTGAAATCTCATTGTTCATTCTAATTAATTTTCTACCATGCATTCTCCATTTGATTTAACCAAACCTGTCGCCATCGGCTGTGATCATGCGGGATTTGAATACAAAGAAGACCTGATTTCTTTTTTAGAAGGCAAAGGAATTGCGTTTAAAGATTTTGGTACGTACTCAACCGATTCTGTTGATTACGCAGATTTTGCTCACCCCGTTTCAAGTGCTGTTGAAGGAGGAGAAGCTTCTTTTGGTATTTTATTGTGCGGCAGTGCAAATGGTGTGGCTATCACCGCTAACAAACACCAGGGCATCCGGGCAGCAATCTGCTGGGGCGAAGAACTGGCACAGTTGGCAAGAGCACATAACAATGCCAATGTCATTTGTATTCCTGCACGCTTTGTTCGTGAAGGTGATGCAGAAAAAATGGTGAATACATTTATAAGCACCGATTTTGAAGGTGGCCGTCATGAAAGAAGAGTACAAAAAATTGCATGTGCTTAGGATCGTTCATCATGAATTGTTCAGATCGACTTAGGTCGAGCCGACCATTTCATCTCACCATTTGAAAGTACCATACCATTTATAAAACTGTCCCGCCTCCGGCGGGATTTTATTTTATATTCGGCTTTATAAAAATAATCATGAAGCACCTTGTAGTATTTGCGTTCGGTTTAATAACCTTATATGTATCGGCGCAAAAGAAAAATAAAACAGCAGAAACTTTTTCAAAAACCATCACGGCAGCTGATTTAAAAACGCTTCTCTATATTCTTGCTTCGCCTGAAATGGAAGGAAGAGAAACCGGAACAGCAGGACAGCGTAAAGCAGCTGAATATCTGAAACAACAGTTTCAACGCATTGGTATTGCACCCGGCAACAATGGCAACTATGAACAGTTCTATCCCATTTATAAAGACAGCTTGAAAGATGCACTGATCAATATTAATGGAACTGCTTACCAATATGGAAAAGACTTTACTTCAACATTAAGCGATATCAACAGCTCAACACTTTACATCAGTGAAGTGATTCATCTTGCAAAAGGCGACTATACAACTGACATCAGTGGAAAAGCAGTTATCCTTGTATGGAGAAACCCTACTTACACAGAAATTTTTAAACTCTATCAACGCAACCCGGCTGTTCTTTTAATTGCTCTGCCGGGAATTGAAGAACAGCCTGCAGAAAGAAGTGGCTCCATGTATCTTTCATTATATCGCTCCAAACAAACTGCAAATCCTATCCTGATTTCGGAAGCAATGGGTGAGGCTTTGCTTAAAACAGATTATGCAAAAGCAAAAGATCAAAGACTTGAAACAAAATCACTCACAACCGAATTAATGATTCGTTTTGAAAAAATAACGCAAGTCATCTACGCATCCAATGTAATGGGCATGATTGAAGGAACTGATAAAAAAGATGAGTGGGTGATCATTTCTGCACATTACGATCATATAGGTATCAGCAGCAACGGAAAAGTAAATCCCGGAGCTGATGATGATGGAAGTGGTACAGTGGGTGTGCTGGAAATTGCCGAGGCATTTGCAAAAGCAAAAGCAGCAGGTAAAGGACCACGCAGAAATATTTTGTTCCTTGCTGTGAGTGGCGAAGAGAAAGGATTGTGGGGTAGTGAGTACTATGCCGATCACCCGGTTTATCCATTGGAGAAAACTTCCATCGATATCAATATTGATATGATTGGTCGGAAAGATGATAATTTAAAATCACTTGACAGTAACAATCATGTTTATTTAATAGGTGATGACAAGCTGAGCAGTGACCTGCCACGTTTTGTTGACAGTATCAATAAGATGTATATCAAAATTATTACCGACCGGAAATACAATGACCCCAACGATCCGTATCGTTTATACTATCGCAGCGATCATTACAATTTTGCTTCGAAAGGAGTTCCGATTGTATTTTTCTTTGATGGTATTCATAAAGACTATCATAAACCAGGTGATACCCCTGATAAGATCAACTATGATCTGCATGAAAAAAGAACACGTTTGGTTTTCTTTCTTGCATGGGAGGCAGCTAACAGAAATGAAATGATGAAAAGAGATAAGCCGTTGGGTGATGTTGGTGAGCGTTAAAAAAAGGAACCCTGAAATTCAGGGTTCCTTTTTGAAATATGCTTTTTTGAATAATTACCAACCGAGTATCCATGCAAAGATCAATGGCGCAACAATTGTTGCATCACTCTCTACAATAAACTTAGGTGTATTGATGTCTAACTTGCCCCAGGTTATTTTTTCGTTAGGTACTGCACCACTGTAAGAACCAAATGAAGTTGTTGAATCACTGATCTGGCAGAAATAACTCCAGAAGGGAACATCATGCCATTCCAGATCCTGGTACATCATGGGTACAACACAAATAGGAAAATCACCAGCAATACCACCACCGATCTGGAAAAAGCCAACACCTTTTCCGCCGCTGTTCTGGCGATACCAGTCAGCTAACCACACCATATATTCAATACCGTTCTTTACGGTACTTGCTTTCAGTTCATTCTTGATTACATAACTGGCAAAAATGTTTCCTGTTGTACTGTCTTCCCAACCGGGAACAACAATAGGAATATTTTTTTCTGCTGCCACCGAAAGATCCGCCCGATCCGCTTGCCCAGGCCTGAAAGGAGGCCATCCATCGCCCGCCGCACCCGCTGCTTGATCGAGCCCTGATGGATCGGGCACAAACGGCCGGGCACCTGGTCGCCGTCCTTGAAGTACTCCGTGTAGGTCGGGCAGCCTTCGACCGGCTTCAGATACGAGATGCGGCAGATCGGCTCGTCGTGAAGACCGTCAGGGACCGCAAACTCGCTGGCCGGATGGGAGCGCAGCGCCTGCCGCATGAAATCGCTCCAGATCGGCAGCGCGTATTTGGAGCCGTACGCCTCGCGGCCAATCGTCTGCGGCTGGTCGAAGCCCACCCA
>JANMOR010000303.1:0-1845 GCA_031369435.1 Chitinophagaceae bacterium | reverse complement strand
TTTTTTTTCTTCTTCATTTTGTAAGTCACCTGTGCTGAGAACCACATAACTTTTTGGCACAGTAACTTTTACTTCATAGTTGCCAAACTCATTGTAAAACTCTCCCTGGTCTAAATAGGGCATGGGGTGCCAGCCTGTTTTGTCATATACCGCAGGTTTTGGATACCATTGTGTAATTTGATACGATTGACCTGTATGCCCGCCTCTTGAAAAATTCTTTGGCAACTGTACATGAAAAGGAGTGGTAATTTCAATAGAAGCACCCGGCGCTAATGGTTGAGGTAACAACAATTTAATAATATCAATATGCTGCGGATGATCTTCAGTTTTGGCAAGAGTAGAGTTAACACGAAAATCTAACCGGTTAATATATCCTCGATCTTCTTTATTGGAAAAATAAAAATCAGTTCGCCCGTTTTCTAACAGCTGATCGCTGAAGGCTGTTTTATCTGTTCTGTATGCATTCGGCCATAAATGAAACCAGATAAAGGTTAATGTATCAGGCGAATGATTGACATACTCAATTTTTTCAAAACCATCCAGGCTGTGTTCGGCATCATTGAGTTTAACATCTATTTTATAATTAACCCGCTGTTGCCAGTAAGCCTGCTGTGCAATTGCAACAGATGAAATACATAAAAAGAGGAGGGCAGTAAAATATTTCACTCAATGGGTTTTATCAAAAATAATATGTTCTTTCGGTTACACCTATAATTTCCCTTTACGTTTTAATAAGTCGAAAAATTCAACTAATTGCTTGCCGCTTGTTTCTTCGAGTATATTTTTAAAATCTTCAGGATATGGATGTCTGAATTTCCATTTGTTGAAATACACCTGCAAAGCTTCATCAAATTTTTCCCTACCCAGGCTCTGTTCAAGAATATAAGCCCATATGGCCGTTTTGAGATAGATCACCATCCCATAAGTATCCTTGTTGATGAATTTATCAGAAGCTGTTTCAATTGGTTCTTCCATTGGGATTTCACTCAATGCATTGTAAATAATGCCAAGGAATTCAGCAGGCCCTTTTTGTTTTAAGTTAGCAGGTAAACTAGTGCCGAACACAGAATTGCTTCTGTACTTTTCTGCTTCATAACGGAACTGGTAATAAGTATTCAGCCCTTCATCCATCCATGCATGATCTCTTTCATTGCTGCCGAGAATACCATAAAACCAATTATGCCCTACTTCATGCGTAATCACAGCATCCAATGTTTCTGCATTCGCATCCGGACTTGTTATCAATGTAACCATTGGATATTCCATACCGCCACTTGAAACATTACCCGGCCCTTCCACTGCATTTACAACAGGATATGGATATTCACCAATCCATTTGGAGTAGTTTCTAACAGCATCTTCAACAAAATCAACACTATTGCTCCATTGTGTATTTGCTGTATTGGAGAAAAAAGTAAATGCATCAATGATTTTGCCTGATGTTAATTGCAACGTATCATATTGAATAATAAAATCATTATCAGCAAACCAGGCAAAGTCGTGTATGTTTTCTCCTTTGTATTGCAATGTTTTTACAGGTGAAGAAGTATTGGGTTGATAAGGAATAAAATTCTCCTTACGTTTCTTATTCAAAGCACCACTTTCTTTATATTTTTTCATTTCATCTTCATTTTGTAAACTGCCGGTTGCAGCAACTACATAATTTGAGGGGACAGTAATGTTAACTGTAAACGTTCCAAACTCACTGTAATATTCGCCCATGTTGAGATAGGGCATAGGATGCCAGCCATTCTTGTCGTACACTGCCGGCTTGGCCCCGGCGCATTAACGGATTACCTCATCCGCTTGCAGGAATCTCGACTCCGGGATGGTCAGGCCAAGGGG
>JANMOR010000351.1:0-18973 GCA_031369435.1 Chitinophagaceae bacterium | reverse complement strand
TTTAAGGATGACTGAAAAATACCCGCTGGTAAAAGAATTAAAAGACCGGTTGGGCCTGGAGCTGGATTATTAAAAGAATTATTTGATGATTTGCTTTCAGATGAACAAAATCATTTTGCTTTTCCATTAATTATTTTTGTGAACCCAGGTAAGTTCTGTTCATTATCGTCATACATCAGCAATTTTCTTTGAGCAGAAAATAAAAACAACGATGGGTATTTCCTTGGTTTGAATTTCCTGATAAACTCATTATTCAGGTCGAATAAAATCGTGACATTTTTTTGGCTTTTCAGGTTCTTCCCATATTTACTTAAAAACAAATCTGTTGTTGCAGGATTGTCAACTGTAATAAAATAAACAGCTGCTTTATCGAACTCCCTGTGATGCTGATTCATATACTGAAATGCATGCTGGCAATGATCGCAGGTTGCATCAAAGAAAACAAAAAACAACATCTTACCCCGGGCCAGGTTGCTGTTTGTAAAAGAACTTTTATCCTGTTTATACAGGTTAAATGCCGGAACAATTTCAGCAGGGTCCTGTGCGGAAATTTTTACTGAAATAATCAGCAACAAAAAGAATGTTCCAGTAGTTTTCAATTTTATAAATTTCTGATTGACTTAATACTCATTTCACTTATGCTGCCAGATACTGTTTAACCCGGTATATTCAAGTTTTCTTATCTGCAGATTATTTTGTGATTGAATATTAATTTGATTGAATGGTTTATTCGGAAAAAAAATCTCCGTCATTACAGTAAGACCATCATCTGCAAACAATTCTATGGAAGCACGGTCAATAATCAACGTAATTCTGCTGCCCGATGTTTTTAATATTCTTGGTGCAGTATGGCGTTCTGCAAATCCTTTTTCAAAATTTGAATTGCCTGCTTTTGTGCGATCAATAAAAAACTGGTTTGTTGGCTTATCATATCCCGCAACCAGCTGTTCTCCCATTTCATTTGAAAAGATGAAATCAAAACTTTCCAGTTTGTCAGTAAGCAGTTGAACCATTACGGGTCCATTCAATGAACCTGTGTTTGCAGTAAGATTGTAATTCACTACTTTAATATTCCCAATTACTTTTGTTTTGTTTTGTATCGCTTTTAATTCCTTTACAGGCAAGGAAGTGATATAATAATGATTGTCTACTTTTTGAACAGCCAGCTCTCTTGGTAAAGTGGCAGCCCCCCTCCATTGAGTTGTAGGAACAACATTTGCATACTGCCAATTATTCATCCAGCCAATAAATATTTTTCTATCCTCAGTATTAGACCAGGTTATACCAGCGTAATTATCAGTACCGTAGTCTAACCACCTTGTATCTGTTTGAAATGGAATAAACTTCTTACCATCAAAATTACCTGTGAAATATTGGGTAGCAGAGCCTCTGTTAGGGCCACCCGGGTTAATACTTACAAGTAATACCCAAATTTTTTTTCCCTGGTAGTTAAGACTAAAAAGATCCGGACATTCCCAAACACCACCATGTGCACCAATTGTAGAGCCAAATTCACTTTCCTTTATCCATTGCTTCAGATTTTTTGAAGAATAAAAAGTGATATGGTCTTTTGTTGCAAGGGTCATGATCCATTTTTTCCCTTCTTCGTACCACATTACTTTAGGATCACGGAAATCTGTTATACCAGGGTTTTTTAAAACCGGATTACCTGCATATTTTGTCCATGATTTTCCTTCATCCAAACTGAATGCTATACTTTGATTTTGAAAATCATTTCTTCCTGATTTCTCACCCTTAGTGTCATGTTGTGTAAAAATAGCAACCATTGGAGCCACTCCTTTTTTACCAAAGCCTGAAGTATTATTTTTATCAACTACAGCGCTCCCCGAAAAAATAGTACCTAAACTGTCAGGATATATTGCTGTTGGTTCATGCTTCCAGTGAATAAGGTCCTTGCTGGTAGCATGTCCCCAATGCATGGGTCCCCAAATTGAACTGGCAGGATGATACTGGAAAAACAAATGATAAATTCCTTTATAATAAACCATTCCATTAGGATCATTCATCCAATTAGCCGCAGGGGAAAAATGAACCTGTGGCCGATATTGTTCATTCATCCATTCAGTACCGGATTGAGCTGACACTTTGCTAAAAAATATTCCTGTTATTAATGAGCAAATAAGAATAATTGATTTTTTCTTTTTCATAATAATCTTCTATTAGTAATATTCATTCAAAAAAAGAAGGAGGAAGTGGAAACCCCCTCCGAATTTAACAGATCTAACGATTGCTTATTGCAATACCTAGAATTAAAACAAATTTGTCCTTGTATTTTGCCGGCACTTTTTCTTTTATTAATATTTTAAATTCATTTAACTGCTCTGCACTACCCGGTAATCTTCCTTTAGTTAATACCCCGGGTTTTGTTTATACAAACCATTAGTAAATGTAATTTCTGATTGCGGAATGGGCAGGTATTCATCTCTACCGGCAGTAAATACGGCTGTTGCTAAAAATGGTCTTCTCGTTTTCTCAATACTGATGTAGTTATTTAAAACCTGGGCAGCCATCCCCCATCTTACCAAATCAAAAAACCGTGCTCCTTCAGTTGCAAACTCCAAACGTCTTTCCCACTGCAAAGCAGAACGGGCATAGGCCTGTGTCCAGCCTGCTGCAGAATATGGCTGGATATTATAATTTGAAGGGAAACTGCCATCTGCTTTTTTCAGTTTTCCGGTACTTGCTGCAGCTCTTGTCCTGATTTGGTTAATTAACGGCAACGCATTTGCATGTTGTCCCAACTCAATATATGCTTCTGCCAGCATCAATAAAATATCATCGTACCTGAGTATATCATAGTTTTTTGCTGTGCCCATAAATGGCCCGAGTTTAAAATAGGATGCACTGGTTGCCAATTGCTGATTACGCATGGTATGGAAATTACCATATACACCGGGATCACGAACCCAACTGTTACTGAAAGGTTTTGTGTTATCATACTTATATGGATGTCCGTCAATACCCACTGTATGATCAAGACGAGGATCAACTGTTGAAGTATTCAGATTGGCAATAGTGTTATTGAAAGTTGTAAAATTGGGCAATCCATTTGCATCTGTGGTGTGTGCATTTACCAAGTTTTGACTGGGCGCATGAAAACCACAACAACCGTATTGAGGAGCACCATGAGGATAATTCAATCCATCTTCAAAACTCAATCTTCCTGCAGTTGTACCATCATTAATTGTAAACTGAATTGCAAAAATTGATTCAGGACCATTCTCGGTTTCGGGTAAAAAGTTGTTTGCTATATCACTGCTTAAAGAATATTTACCTGAAGAAATAACTGCCTGAACTAAAGTAACCACTTCCTGTAATCTGGCTACATTGATTCCGGTTACATGATGTGTGGCATCCTGTGTATATGCCTGGTACAATCTTAATTTTGCCATGTAAGCCTGAGCTGCTGATTTATTAGCCCTTCCAATTTGTGTTTGCGTTACGGGTAAATTGTCAATTGCATATTGAAAATCTGCAGCAATCTTATTCCATGAATCTTCATTCGATAAGTTATTTGAAACTTTCAGGATTTCCTCATCTGTCGCATTCTCATCAAAAATGGGAATATTCTTGTACAGTAATTTCATTGTAAAATAACTATGTGCACGCAGAAACCGCAACTCAGCCAATCGTGTTTTTTTATTTGGAAATGCGGCTTCAGAAAGTGAATTAACAGCACGTAATGCCACATTAGCTCTGCCGATAGATTTAAACAGGTTTTTCCATGTACGGAAAACAAATGCATCCATTGTTGGTGTTACCAGGTTGTAATGTTCCATGGCATCTATTTCACCAACATCACCTGTACCGCCCCCACCTTTGTAAGCGTCATCAGAACGGACACTTCCATATACCCAATTGCTGTAGATGGGTCCTATCATATCACCATTACCAATTGCTGCATATGCTGATGTAACCAGGCCTTCAATTGCTTCAGGCGATGTAAGATCGGATGATGACAATACACCGGTTGGCGTATAGTCCAGTACTTTTTTGCATGAACTGAACAATACCAGTCCAGATGTGATAAAAGCAATTATTATAATCTTTTTCATTTTTGATTTAATTTTTGATTCTTAAAATGATGCGTTGATACCAATTGTAAATGTTCTTGGTATTGGAACCGGATCCAGATCGATTCTTTCAGGATCGGGACTTAAATAGCTTTTGTTTTTGATGAGGAATAAGTTTTCAGCCATTGCATAAAAGCGTATTCCTGAAAAGACGGCCTTTGGTACAACATTATATCCCAATTGAATATTCCGCATTTTGAAATAAGAAGTATTCACCATAAAATAATCAGAAGTACGGCCTTCGCCATTGTTGTCTTTCAGAGTTAAAGCAGGAACGTTTGTGTTTGTATTTTGTGGTGTCCATGCATTGAATACGCCTGGACCTACATTTTCCCTGCTTCTCATGAGGTTGTTAAAAAGTGTATAAACATCAAATCCTGTTCTGCCGGCAACACCTGAACCAAAGATGGCCAAATCAAAATTTTTGTAACTCAAATCAATTCTTGCACCATATTCAAGGGCTGGAAGAGTAGTACCAATCCAGGTTCTGTCAAGATCATTAATTACTCCGTCTTTATTAATATCTACATAACGGATTCTGCCCGGGCCTGCACCAATCTGGGTTGGAGCAGCATTTACTTCTGCCTGCGATTGAAACAGTCCGTTTGTTTTATATCCGAAAATATCAAACTGGGAATGACCGATGATTGTATTAACAAGGTTGCCTGCATATGCCGGTCGTACATTTTCAGGTAACTCTGTTATTTTATCTCTGAAATGAGAAAAATTAAGTCTTACACTATAGACAAAGTCTCCGGATTTTTGACCCTGATAACCAATTACAAATTCCCAGCCTTTATTACTTTTTGATGCCCCATTAACAGCTTTTGATTGACCTTCTCCTAATGCTGAAGCAACAGGTGGTGTAATTAATATACCGGTTGTATTTCGTGTGAAATAATCGAATGAACCAAAAACGGATTTGTTGAAAATGGAAAAATCTACACCTACGTTCAGTTCTTCTGTAGTTTCCCATTTTAAACCGGAATTAGCAGCCTGTATTTGTACAAATCCTGAAGGCAACGTACCTGTATTACCACCTGTAAGGGAGTATGCTGTGCCTATGTTCATATACTGCTCCCAAAATCCACCAACCAGTTGTGATAATGTGGTACCATATCTTGTATCAAAGAGACCAAAACGAGCCAGGTCGCCAATTTGCTGATTACCTACACGTCCAACACCAACTCTAAGTTTTAACTCAGAGAATAATTTATTGTTTTGCATGAAACCCTCTTTGTCAATTCTCCAGCCCAAAGAAGCAGCAGGGAAAATACCATATTGATTGTCTGCACCAAAACGGGACGAGCCATCACGGCGAATAGTAACTGCAGCTAAATATTTATCAGAAAAACTATAATCAATTCTTGCAAATTGTGAAAACAACCTGTTTCCGGTTGATCCTCCGGTTACAGTTGTATTTCCAGTACCTGCATTCAACGTGAAATAATCTTCTGTTTGAAGTGCATAACCTTCCTTTTTGGTATACTGGAAATTAACATCTGTTTTGATGTACTCAGTACCAATCAGGAATTTGAAACGGTTGTTCTCATTCAGGTTTAAGTTATACCGTAACGTATTGGAAAACGTAATACTTAAATAATGGTTTTGGTCAAAAGACAAACTATTTGTGGTGCGGCTTAATGCACCTTCTGTAAAAGTTGGTGTAATGATTTTATTTAAAAAAGTAGCATTATCAGCACCAATATTAGATTTAAAATATAAATTTTTTATGGGTTGAATTTCTACAAATATGTTCCCGAATGTACTCAACCGGTTCGCATTATTCCATTTTGCAAGATCCTGCATATGCAGCGGATTGTTTCTGTCGGAATAACCTGCTCCCAATTCTCCTGCATAAGTAACGCCATCTTTCTGGTAAACCGGAATGGTAGGTGCTAATGTAACTGCCAGAAATGTTGTAGAAGCACCGCCCAGATCCCTTGCTGTTAAGGTTTCATTTGAATTGGCAATACGTAAATTGAGTCCAAATAAAACTTTATCATTAAACGATTTTGTATTGGCATTAATACTGCCACTCAAACGTTCATAGCTGGTAAACCTTAGCATACCGGTATTCTTAAGATACCCCAGGTTTATTTCTACAGACGAATTCTTATTGCCTACCGAAGCTGTTAAACTGTTATTGGTAATAATACCTGTTTTATACATTACATCCTGCCAGTCAGTATTACCTGCAGGAGTATTTGGATCGCCACCAACAAATGGTTTTAACGTTACGTTGTTTAATACAGGGTTTGTAAAATTATTATTCCAGTTAAATGCATAAATTTCGCCATACCCTGCTGCCGGATCCTGTCCATCATTAACAGAAGCTTGCCACAACGCTTTACCTCTGTCAATAGAGTTCAACATTTTGAACCGCATTGATTTTTCTGATTGGGTAGACAAACTGGTATTAAACTGAAAATTTACTTTCCCGTTTGTATTACCGCCGTTTTTCGTTGTAACAATTATTACACCATTAGAGGCACGTGCACCGTAAATCGATTCAGCAGAAGCATCTTTTAAAACCTGCACCGAAGCAATATTTGCAGGGTTCATATTTTGAAATACTTCCGGTCTTGTTGTAGGAATGCCATCAATCACATAAAGCGGATCATTATTGCCAAGCGTATTAGCTCCCCGAATTAATATCCGGCTGTTCGATCCATTAACAGAACCATCTTTTTCAATATACAGGCCAGCTACACGACCCTGTAATGCCTGCATTGTATTTCCTGAACTGTTATTCTTAACCGGGTTCAGATCTACTACAGCAACAGCACCTGTTACGTCTACTTTTCGTTGAGTACTGTAACCTACAACAACAATCTGTTCGCCTTCTTTTACACCCTCTTCTAATTCAACAGATAAGGTTTGTAATTCATTTGTGATTTTAATTGTTATTGTGGTCATTCCAACAAAAGAAAAAACAAGGTTATCCCCAACGGATGCTTCAATTGAAAACTTGCCATTTACATCGGTAATAACTGATTTGTTTTTTGCCTGAACTGTAACACCTGCAAGTGGTACTTTATCTGTTTTGCCAACAACAGTACCTGTTATTGTTTTTTGTTGCGCAAATGAGATCACCACAAGCAACAAAAGCGGCAGCAAGAAAATTAATTTCCTCATAATCGTTGTGTTTAGTTTTAAATAATAAGAGATTTTTTTTATTAGAAAACGGGTTGTTTTTTATATGCTGAACTTGCTTTGAAATTATTGTATGGCTAATTTTTTCTCCAGCTCTTCTAACGACACGCCTTTTGTTTCAGGCATTTTGGTAAGTACCCATATCAATTGCAGAACCATCATTCCGGCAAAAAATGCAAAGATTGGCCAGGGGTTATCTTTAAATATTCCTTTCTTTTCATCAAGAAAAAATGGTGTGATCAGTGTAATGATTGCAGCAAATACCCAGTGTACACTTGCGCCGAAAGATTGTCCTGTCGCCCTGATTTTATTAGGGAAGATTTCTGAAATAAACACCCAGATTACAGCACCCTGGCCAACTGCATGTGATGCTATAAACAACAATAAATAAACCATTAACAAAACAGGGCTTGCTTGAAATGCAAAACAGATTGCTACCATTGAAAGACTCAGTATATAACCAAGCGAACCTATCAGGAGTAATTTTTTTCTTCCAAGCCTGTCAATCAGATAAAGACCAACAAATGTGAAAATCAAATTCGTGCCGCCAATGGCAATGGAATTTAAAAGTGAATCTTTTGCGCCTAAACCAATTTTAGAAAGTATTTCAGGGGCATAATATAATATAAAATTAATCCCCGACAACTGGTTGAAAAACGCAATTAGAAATGCAAGCCAGATGATAACATTATGTTTTGAGCTGAAAAATTTTGATGCTTTCCCCCCAGATGATTCGTGCTGATTACTTTTAATGATAGAGGCTATCTCAGCATCAGCATCTTCAACGCCAATCAGCAACAGGGTTTCTTTTGCTTTTGTAAGATTATTTTTTTTAGTAACCAACCAGCGAGGGCTTTCCGGTACACTCATGACCATTAGAGTATAAATAACAGAAGGGATAGCTAAAACACCCAACATCCATCGCCAGTCGTTCGCACCACCAACACCCTGTAAAAAATAATTGGAAAGAAAGGCAACCAATATCCCAAATACAATATTGAATTGATACATAGCTCCCAGCTTACCTCTTGTGGCAGGGGTGGAAATTTCAGAAATATATGTAGGTGCAACAACGGATGACACTCCTATTCCTATGCCCCCAATAAAACGAAAAAATGAAAAAGTATATGGATCCTGAGCCAACGCAGAACCAAAAGCAGAAACGGCAAACAGTATCCCTATCCAAAACAATACTTTTTTTCTTCCATATTTTTCAGTAGGAATACCACCAAAAATGGAACCGGCTAATGTACCCCATAATGCCATTGACATAATAAAGAAACCGTGAAATAAGGGGGAGGTGTGCCAGAGTTCTTTAATAGGAAGATTTGCACCTGAAATCACAACAGTGTCGAATCCAAAAATGAAACCGGCAAGAGCCGCTACTATGGACCACTGAAAAAGTTTATTTTTATTCATATAGCTGCTCGTTTGAAAAGTAAATGTAGCTGTCAACTTCCCCTTTTGATTTCTGTTATCGTTTCAATCTGTTCTAAAATCATCTTTGCATATTTGTTTTCTTAAACAATTAATTACCATATGTTTAAACAGATACCTTTCAACGATGCATCCCTGTGTTATATAAATTTGTAACGGCTTTTTACAAAATAATACCAGACTGTTTCGGTCCCGGATGAGGCATTTTTAAAAAAAGAAACAATATTGAAACGATTGGTTCAATTTTATAAATTGGATTGGCGAAAATTGCTCAACTTGCTGCATGTTTGCTTTGCGCTTTATAAAAAAGTATCGACTGAAAAGAGTTGTCCTCTTTTGTTTAGTATCTGGTTTCTTCCCACTTATTATGATTTCCTGTTCTGCTCCTCAAAAAAAGTTCAGGATTGGTTTTTCACAATGCCAGGGCGGGGATGACTGGCGGAAAACGATGCTGGCTGAAATGAAGAGAGAACTTTCCTTTCATGATAATGTTGAATTTATTTACAGAGATGCTGAAGCAGACAGTAAAAAACAGCTGGAGCAAATTGAGGAGCTTTCAAAATTGGGTATTGACCTGTTAATTGTTTCACCAAATGAAATTCAGCCCTTATCCAAGGGCATAGAGAAAATTTTCGAATCAGGGATACCGGTTGTTTTGGTTGACAGAGGAATCAATTCAAAAAAATATACTGCTTTTGTAGGTGCCTCCAATTTTGAAGTGGGTCAAAATGCCGGAAGATATGCTGTGTCAATGTTAAAAGGGAAGGGAACGTTGATTGAGGTGATGGGGCTTTCTGATGCATCACCATTTATAGACCGGCATAAAGGGTTTATGGATATTATTTCAAAGCAGCCCGGCATTATCTATCTAAAGCGACTGGATGATCACACAGTTGACTATGAGAAACAATTAACCTCTACTTTACTTAATGAAAAAAACATTGATCTGATTTTTGCTCAGACCGATTACATTGCCGTAGATGTTTACAGAATCTGTAAAAAAACAGGTGTTGAAAATAAAATAAAAATTATAGGTGTTGATGGCCTTCCGGCAGATACCCTGGGAATGGGAATGGTAGCTAAAAGAATTCTTGCCGCAACTGTATTATACCCTACTGGCGGGCAGGAAGCAATCAGTACAGCAATGAACATATTAGAACATCAGCCCTATCAAAAAGAAAACCTGTTAGCCACCAGCATTATTGATTCCACAAATGTGCGGATCATGAAGCTTCAAAATGACAAGGTAGTTGCCCAACAGCAAGACATTGATAAGAGGCAGATAAAGATTGAAGAGCAAATTGCCATAACACAAAACCTCACCAATATTATTCTTGTAATATCTGTAACACTGGCTCTCGCCCTTATTTTCGGCGGCATTTTATTTTACTACCTCAAGGAAAATAAAAAAATAAACAAAAAGCTGGAGCTGCAGAAAAATGAAATTTCAGCACAGCGAAATCAGTTAATTGAACTGGTGGATAAAGTAAAAGAAGCCACTGATGCCAAGTTTCATTTCTTTACCAACATCTCACACGAACTGAGAACACCACTTACACTTATTCTTGGCCCATTGGAAGATGCATTGTCATCATCTAAATTGCATTTTACTATAAAAGACAATCTGGATTTTATTCAGAAAAACGCCCTGCGTCTTCTCCGTCTTATTAACCAGTTAATGGATTTCCGGAAAATAGAAGAAGGCAAGATGAAACTGAAAGCTTCCGAAAATAATATTACAGGATTTATAAATGAAATTACTTCTTCCTTCAATGATCTTGCCCGGAAAAAATCTATTTCATTCAATGTTTTAAGCAAAGCAAATGACCTGAACCTGTGGTTCGATGTAACAATGCTTGACAAGGTTCTTTTCAACCTATTATCGAATGCATTTAAGTTTACACCAGAAAAAGGACGCATTGATGTGTCGATAGACAAAAGCATTGACGGGATGTATGCAGTGCTGAAAGTTGAAGACACTGGAGTTGGAATGTCAGCGGATGATGTGGAGCATGCATTTGATGTTTTTTACCAGGGTCACAGCAGTACTTTCAAAGGCACAGGGCTCGGTTTATCTTTGTCAAAAGAATTGATTTTACTTCATCACGGTACAATTATTATAAAAAGTGAAAAAGGCAAAGGAACATCATTCGAAATAAATTTACCTATTGGAAAATCACATCTTCAGAGGGATGAAATTCTTTCAGAACTGCCGCCGGAGCTGAACATTTATGAAGACATTAAAATTTATACTGCGGATATTGATCCTGTAACTGCTGTTGAACAGGCGGGTGAAAAAACGCAAAAAGATTTTTCTTTACTACTTATTGAAGACAACGATCACTTACGGGCATTCCTAAACAAACGGCTTGGAGTGCAATATGAAATTCATGAAGCAGAAAATGGAGATATGGGCATTAGTCTTGCGTTTGACATTATACCCGACCTTATAATATCTGACATCATATTACCTGGCCAGAATGGGTTACAAATCACGGAAAAATTAAAGCAGGATATACGTACATCTCATATACCAATCATTCTATTAACAGCAAAAGGAAGTATTGAAGAACAGATTGAAGGCATCAAGTCTCAGGCAGATGCTTTTATTGTAAAACCTTTCAGCCTTGAACACCTGGAAGTCACTATTAAAAACCTTTTAAAAAACAGGGAAGTTTTAAGGGAACATTTTACCAGTGAGCTGCCAACAGAAACAAGATCAAATTCATCCAGTAAAATTGACCGTAAGTTTATAAACGAATTTTCTGCTATAATCGAAAACAATATTTCCAACGAAGATTTTTCAGTTGATCATATCTGTAAAGAAATTGGCGTATCAAGAGTTCAGTTATACCGAAAGGTAAAGGCACTCATTGGTTACAATGTAAATGACTATATCCTGATGGTAAGAATGCAAAGAGCCAAATTTTTACTGTCAAATGCAGAAAATACGATTTCTGAAGTGGCATTTAAAGTTGGTTTCTCATCACAAGCTTATTTTTCGACAGTGTTTAAATCGAAGTTTGGCATAACACCATCAGAATATAAAACTGGAAAAAATGCATAGTCGTTAGCCGCCAGAATAACTGTGCAGAGAAATACCCACTGGTAAAAGACCTGCAAGACAGGTTGAGTATAAAGCTGGATTATTAAAAGCTGATAGTAGCGAGTTGTTAACCCCTTATTTTTTCGATTTTCATCCCAGCTAATGTAGATTTTTAATACTGAGACTTTCCGTCGAACGCAGCCTTACGGTTATTTGCAAAAAACTACTGGCTTTCCACTAAAGTCTACCGACATATATTTCCCCAAATTGCCTTAATCCCGATGAAAATCTAAAAAGATTTTACCGGGATTAACCCTGACAAAAATTGGGCTCCACCTTCAATTTTTCGTCAAGTTCAATCAGAAATTTTGTCAATGGGAATTTTGGGTTAATTTCACGCCCTTATTACGACTCAAAAAAATTGATCTTATGGCTGAAGTTATTCGTATGCCGCTGCTGAGTGATACCATGACCGAAGGTAAAATTGTAAAATGGAACAAGCAGGTAGGCGATAAAGTAAAAAGCGACGATGTGCTTGCAGATGTGGAAACCGATAAGGCAACCATGGAAGTGGTAGGTTATGCCGATGGCACCTTATTATATATAGGTGTGCCGGAAGGAAAGGCTGCACAGATCAATGAGATCATTGCCATTGTTGGTAAAGATGGTGAAGATTATAAAAGCCTGTTGATTGGTGCTCCTTCAGTATCTTCTTCAAAAGAACAAGCAAAAGAACCAGCTGCAGGTGAGCCTGCAACTTCAAAAACAGAAGCTCCTGCTGTTGATGCAGAGGCATTGGCAAAAAGTTTAGGCGTTACCGTTATCCGCATGCCATTATTGAGTGATACCATGACAGAAGGAAAAATTATTGCATGGAGTAAAAAAGTTGGGGATAGTGTAAAAGCTGATGAAAGCCTGGCCGATGTGGAAACCGATAAAGCAACGATGGAAGTAGTTCCTTATGCTGATGGTACATTATTATATACAGGTGTGGAAGCGGGTACTGCAGCGAAAGTAAATGATGTGATCGCAATCATAGGAAAAGCTGGTACAGATATAAATGCATTATTAAGTTCCCTTAAAAATCCGGGAACTGCAAACTCTAAATCAGAAGTAACAGCAAATACAGAAGCCTCAACAACTACAGCATCGTCAACCGGCACATCTTCTTCATCAACAGATGGTAGTACGAACGGCAGATTAAAAGCCTCACCTCTTGCAAAGAAAATAGCTGCTGAAAAAGGCATTGATCTCAAGGCCGTACATGGCAGTGGTGATGGTGGAAGAATCATTAAAAAAGATATTGATAATTACTCGCCGGCCGTAGCTTCAGCGAAGGCTGTTACCCCTGCTGCTGCGAGTACTTCGACTCCGCTCACTGCTTTTGTTCCAGGTGCAGGTGAAGGTTTTGTTGATACGCCAAATGGCAGCATGCGTAAAACCATTGCCCGTCGTTTGGGTGAAAGCATGTTTACTGCTCCTCATTTTTATTTAACGATGGAGCTGAATATGGATAATGCCATGGCAGCACGTACACAAATGAATGTCATCAGTCCGGTGAAGATCAGCTTCCAGGATATGATGATCAAAGCTGCAGCGATGGCATTGCGTAAACATCCGGCAGTAAACAGCAGCTGGATGGGAGAATTCATCCGCACTTATAATCATATTCATGTAGGCAGTGCTGTTGCAGTTGACCAGGGATTGATTGTTCCTGTGTTTAAATTTGCTGATCAAAAAAGTTTGAGCCAGATTGCTTCAGAAGCAAATGGATTATATGATAAAGCAAGAACAGGTAAACTGCAGCCGCAGGAATTTACAGGCAACACGTTTACCATTTCTAATTTAGGTATGATGGATATTGAAGATTTCACCGCCATCATTAATCCCCCCGACAGTTGCATACTCGCTGTAGGAAAGATCAAAGAAATTGTTATCAAAAAAGCTGATGGAAGTTTTGGTACAACCAATGTAATGAAAGTTACATTGAGTTGCGATCACCGGTGTGTGGATGGTGCTGTTGGTGCCAGCTTCTTACAAACATTAAAGAAGTTTATTGAAAACCCGGTAACGATGCTGGTGTAAGTAAAATGATAATTGTATAAAGACCCCGTTACAAAATTTGTAACGGGGTCTTGTTTTGTTAAATACCTTCGCTTCATGTTATTAAGGTTTCTTCATGTATTGTTCTTTAGTTATGTAATGGCTGCCACAGCGCAGATTGACAGCAGTAACCATTCATTATCCAACAGGAAAAAAAACAATGTAAAGCCGGTTTCTTATATCATCCCTGCGGCAATGGTTGTATATGGTTTTGTTGCGGTGAAAAATAAAGGCCTCATCAACATTAACCAGCAATTGCAACAAATCATTTGGGATAACAATCCGCATAAAAGAACAGATGTAGATGATTTTGCCGTATTCGCTCCTGCTGTTGCTGTTTATGGTTTAAATATGGTTGGGATAAAAGGGAAACATAATTTTACAGATAGGACAATTATGTATGGTTTAAGTATGGTACTTGCTGCAGCCATTGTTATACCAGCAAAAAACTTTACCAATGAAATAAGACCTGATGGTTCAAATCAGTTATCATTTCCTTCGGGCCATACAGCAGGTGCGTTTGTTGCTGCGGAGTTTCTACGACAGGAGTACAAAGATGTTTCGCCCTGGTATGGTATTGCAGGTTATGCCGTTGCTTCAACCACCGGTTATTTGCGGATGTACAACAATAAGCATTGGTTCAATGATATAGCAGGAGCCGCAGGTATTGGCATTCTTTCTGTACAGGCAGTATATTGGCTTTATCCAAAACTGAAAAACAAATGGACGAAGAAAAAGGAAACCGCCTTCTTCATCCTTCCATATTATCAGCAACAAACAGGTGGTGTTGTATGTATCTATAAACTATAATAATTTAATCCTTTTTCAGTAAGTAATTCTGCAGGTTCATTCATCAGAATGGTTCAATTAATCAAAAATAACCGATATTGAATATCGTTTATCAATAAGCTGAAATCCATGCTTGCAAAAAGTACCATACAATTACTTCGTTTTCATTTTTCATTTTTCTTAATGCCCGTTTATTGGTTTGCATTAACACAACTGAACGATATTAATACGGTAAATGCGATCATCATTTTCTGCATTATACATTTCCTCATTTACCCGGCGAGTAACGGTTACAACAGTTATATGGATAGAGATGAATCGCCAATTGGAGGAATTGCAAAACCCTTGCAACCAACAAAGCAATTGTTTTATGTAACCTTAGGAATGGACATTGCTGCTTTTTTTCTAAGCTTTATCATCAGCTACTGGTTTGCATTAGGAACTTTGATTTACATCACAGGCTCAAGATTATACAGCTACCGCGGCATAAGAGTAAAAAAATATCCATTGGTTGGTTACCTCTGTGTAATTCTATTACAAGGGGGAATGATTTTCTGGATGGTGTATCATGGCAGTTCTGTCATCCTTCGTACTAATATGCCACTGGCAGCAATGATCAGTGCAAGTTTACTGATCGGCGGTTTTTATCCCCTTACGCAAATCTATCAGCATAAGCAGGACCTGGCTGATGGCGTAACCACCATCAGTTATCAATTAGGTTATAAAAAAACATTTTTATTCTGCGCTGCAATCTATGGATTGGCCATGCTTTTTCTCACTTATACTTTTTTTACTTCGTTAATGTTTAAAGAATTTTACATTTTGCTCATCTTTTTCCTTCCCATTCTCGTTTATTTCTTTTGGTGGGCCGCTAAAGTGTGGAAAACAGAAACCGCAGCAGATTTTGTGAACACCATGCGTATGAACCTGCTGGCGAGTACCTGCACAAATGCAGCATTTATAACCGTTTTAATCATGAATCATTTTGAGTAAGATCATATCTATTGGCACGGCCGTTCCTGCATTCAAACATGCACAGAAAGACATTCTCAACTTTATGCAACATGTGTATGCATTGGATGCTGTTGAAAACAGGAAGCTGAAATTTTTATACAGCCAAAGTCAAATTGAAACACGTTATTCGGTTGTTCCTGATTATAGCCATCAGATGGATGAATGGAAATTTTATCCGCACAGTGAAAACCTGGAACCATTTCCGAATATTGAAAAAAGGATGACATGGTACAATCGCTATGCAGCTCCATTATCGGTTGATGCCATCCGGAATTGTATAGAAGATAAAATTCATGGTACTGAAATTACACATCTCATTACAGTAAGCTGTACCGGTATGAGTGCGCCGGGTCTTGATTTGATGGTGATGGATATGATGGACCTGCCGAAAAATATTTTCCGTACTTCCATCAATTTCATGGGTTGTTATGCAGCTATTCATGGCTTGAAGATGGCTGATGCTATTTGCAAAACCGAACGCAACGCAAAGGTGATGATCGTTTGTACTGAACTCTGCACCTTGCATTTTCAAAAAGATCCCAGTCCCGATAATATTGCATCCACTTTATTATTTGCTGATGGCAGTGCGGCTGTTTTGGTTGTTCATGATGATAATGAACACAAGGGTTTGCATTTAAAAAGTTTTTACAGCGAAATTATACCCAAAGGAAAACGGGATATGGCATGGGAACTTTCATCAACCGGTTTTTTAATGACATTGAGCGGATATATACCGGATTTAATTGAAGAAGATTTTGAACCACTTGTAAGGAGGGCATTAACACATGCGAATATGAGTAAAGAACAGATCGGCAGCTGGTGTATCCATCCTGGTGGCCGGCGTATTGTTGACTCTATTCATAAAAGTTTACAACTTGAACCAGGTGAATCAGACGCCAGTTATAAAGTATTGAAGGAATACGGTAACATGTCGTCGTCTACTATTTTATTTGTGTTGAAAGAATTGATGGATTCAAAAAAACTATCCGATTACAAACCTGTTTTTGGCGCTGCATTCGGGCCGGGTTTAACCATGGAAACTTTTGTAGCTTCGGCACATGCCTGATTTCTCCAAACGATCAGATCATAAAGAACTTCTCGACAGGGATGATATTCCGTTTGATGATATCAAACAGAATATGCAGGAGCTTGATTTCATCAACACTTACCTGGGAGGACATAGCATTACCATTCATGGATTACAATTGTTGTTACAAAATACGGCAGCTCACCGGCAATCAATAACGATTTGCGAAATTGGTTGCGGGGGTGGCGACAACTTAAGAGTAATAAGAGATTACTGTAAGAAAAAAAACATTCCTGTTCAACTCATTGGTATTGACATCAACCCATATTGTATTGAATATGCAAAAAGCAGGAAAGAAAATGAACAGATCGAATTTATAGTATCTGATTACTACACTGTAAACTTTGATGAAAGGCCGGATATCATATTTTCATCTTTATTCTGCCATCATTTTACAAATGATGAATTACAACAGCAGTTCAAATGGATGAAAGAACATTCACAGCTTGGTTTTTTTATCAACGATCTGCATCGGCATGCATTGGCATATTATTCCATCAAAATCCTGAGCAGTATTTTTTCAAAATCCTATCTTGTAAAAAATGATGCGCCTTTAAGTGTGCTGAGAGGATTTACTAAAAGTGAGTTGATAACAATTGCAAAACAGGAATTAGTTATCAATTATCAATTAAAATGGCGCTGGGCCTTTCGCTGGTTATTGATTTATACATATGACAGATAAGCGTTTCGATATTGCCATTGTTGGTGGAGGCCTTGCGGGGCTTGCCATTGCCATTCAGTCTGCAAAAGCAGGTTATGCAACTGTTCTGTTTGAGAAAGAAAAGTATCCCTATCATAAAGTGTGTGGTGAATACATCAGTATGGAAAGCTGGGATTTTTTAGAATCGCTTGGATTACCATTGAAGGAAATGAATTTGCCGATCATTAAACGATTACATGTTTCATCACCCAACGGAAAATTATTTGAGCATCAACTACCCCTTGGTGGTTTTGGTATCAGTCGGTTTGTATTGGATCAGCAATTATTTCAACTGGCAAAGCAGGCTGGTGTTACTGTACTGGAAGAAACAAAGGTGAATGATATTCATTATGCAGATGATGAATTCCAGATTCAGTCTTCAGTTGAAACAATTAAAGCAAAGATTGTGTGTGGCAGCTTTGGCAAACGCAGCAATCTCGATATCAAATGGAACCGCTCTTTTGTTCAGCAAAAACCGAATAAGCTCAATAATTATATTGCTGTAAAATATCACATCAAAACCAACTACCCTGCAGATCTTATCTCTCTCCATAATTTTGAAAATGGTTATTGCGGTATTTCACAAATTGAAGAAGGTAAGTATTGTCTCTGTTATTTAACTACCGCCGGTAACCTGGTAAAAAGTAAAAACAATATTCAGCAGATGGAAAAAGAGATACTCTTTCAGAATCCGCATCTTCAAAAAATATTTACAAGTGCTGAGTTTATATATGATGCCCCGTTAACAATTTCTCAGATCAGCTTCGATAAAAAATTACAGGTAGAAAATCATGTGTTACTTATTGGCGATGCAGGAGGTATGATCACTCCACTTTGCGGCAACGGAATGAGTATGGCTCTGCATGGAAGCAAACTCGCATTTGAGCAGATGAATGCTTTTCTCCAAAATAAATTCAGCCGTGCTGAAATGGAAGATCGCTACCAACAGCAATGGCAACAACATTTTGCCAGCCGATTAAGAACAGGCCGCTTCATACAACGGTTTTTTGGAAAGAGTTGGTTAACCAACTTGTTTATACAAGCCTTCAAACAATTTCCATTTCTTGCAACTCCCCTCATCAAACAAACACATGGAAAGCCTTTTTAAAAATAATTTTCAGTATTTATTGAAAATTCGAAATTGTTCGCTAAATTCGGGTCATGAAATTATCGGACGCCAAACAACAATTCATTAGTACATGGGGAGCCATGGGTACGCATTGGGGTATCAACCGCACCATGGCACAGGTACATGCGTTGTTGATGATCAGTCCGGATCCCCTCACACAGGATGATATAATGGCCCAGCTCAATATCAGCCGGGGTAATGTGAACATGAATGTTCGTGACCTGATTGATTGGGGTTTGGTTGATCGTGTACTCATCCAGGGTGAGCGAAAAGAATATTTCACTGCCGAAAAAGATATATGGAAAGTATCAACTCAAATCATCAAAGAAAGAAAAAGAAGAGAACTCGATCCTATGATGAAACTGATGGATCAGCTGAGCAAAGTAGATGGCGATAAAAAAGATAAAGAAGTAAAAAC
>JANMOR010000310.1:0-4020 GCA_031369435.1 Chitinophagaceae bacterium | reverse complement strand
AGTCATTTCATTGATCTGTTGTATTGGATGATTGGAGATGTAAAAGAAGTACATGCCATGATGGATAATTTCCATCACAAGAACATGATTGAGTTTGAAGATACGGGTGTTGTTGTACTGCGATTTATGAATGGCGCTATTGGCAGTATCAATTATACTGTTAACAGCTTTCAGAAAAATATGGAAGGGTCACTCACCATCTTTGGGGAAAAAGGAACGGTGAAGATCGGCGGCCAATACCTCAATGAACTCGAATATCAACAGATTGATGGATATAAGATCGAGAACCTCCCGGAAGGAAACAAACCCAATAACTATGGTAATTATGTGGGATCAATGAGCAATCATAACCTGGTATATGATAATGTGATCGAAGTGCTGGAGAAAGGTGGCAGTATTACCACAAGTGCATTTGAAGGATTGAAGACGGTGGAGATCATTCAAAAAATATATGCGTCAGCTAATGCAAAATAATCTTCCCAACCTGAAACAGGCCGGTATTATTGATGTGGTATTTGGCGATCATGTTACTGTCATTCAACCGGTGAATCTGTATGGTTGCAGTATCGGCAGCAATAGTTTTATTGGTCCTTTTGTAGAAATACAAAAGAATGTCAACATAGGCAGTAACTGCAAAGTGCAGTCGCATAGTTTTATTTGCGAACTGGTGACCATCGGCAACCATTGTTTTGTTGGACATGGCGTCATGTTCATCAATGACCTGTTTAGCAAGGGAGGCCCTGCAGGTGGGGATGCTTCAAAATGGAAGTCAACTATAATTGGGAATAATGTATCCATCGGTAGTAATGCAACTATTTTACCAATAACAATCTGCGACAACGTTGTTATAGGAGCAGGAGCAGTTGTAACAAAAGATATTACAGAGCCGGGTATTTATGTAGGTAATCCCGCCAGAAAAAAAAGATCTCTTTAATGATGAAACAATCGGTACCATTTGTAGATTTAAAAGCACAGTATCTCTCTATAAAAACGGAAATGGATGAAGCAATCCAAAACGTCATCACCGAAACAGCATTTATTGGTGGCAATTATGTAAAGTCATTTGAGAAAGCGTTTGCCGATCATTATGATGTCAATCATGTGATTTCCTGTGCCAATGGTACAGACTCATTGTACATCATTATGAAAATGCTTGGTATTGGTGCAGGTGATGAAGTGATCACAGCAGCCAACAGTTGGATATCAAGTTCTGAAACAATTACTCAAACTGGTGCAAAGCCGGTTTTTGTTGATATTGATCCGTTGTATTTCAGCATGAATGAAAAATTACTTGAAGCGGCTATAACACCCCAAACAAAAGCGGTAATTGCTGTTCATCTGCATGGGCAGATGTGTGCAATTGATATTATAAAATCTATTTGTGATAAGCACAGCATTGCTCTTATTGAAGATTGTGCCCAATCGCATTTCTCTGAATATAAAGGTGCACGTGCCGGATTAACAGGAATAGCAGGATCATTCAGTTTTTATCCGGGAAAAAATCTTGGAGCTTACGGCGATGCAGGTTGTATCATTACCAACAATGAAGATCTTGCAACAAAATGCAGAATGTATGCGAACCATGGTGCATTAGTAAAACATCAGCACCAGATCGAAGGCATTAACAGCCGCATGGATGGATTGCAGGCTTCGGTACTTCTTACCAAACTGCCTTATATTAAAGAATGGACAGCGAAAAGAATTGAAGTTGCTTCTTTATATAACGAAGTATTAAGTTCTATTGAAGAAATTACATTGCCTGCCTTGCGGCCCAACAGTAAACACAGTTATCACCTGTATGTACTATTGGCTCAGCATCGGGATGAATTATTGCAATATCTCAAGGAACACGGTATTGAAGCGGCTATACATTATCCACGAATTCTGCCAATACTTCCGGCATACGATTATCTTGGATACAGCACTGCGGATTTTCCGGTAGCATATGAGTGTCAGCAAAAAATCATCAGCTTGCCTATCTATCCTGAATTGAGCAGAGAACAAGTGCAGTATGTAGGCGAAGTCATCCAAACATTTTACAGGAATAAAAAAATTCCATCATCAGTTCAGTAAACTGATATAGTTACAGCATGCGCTTATTAAAATTCGATACGATTCATCCTCATGATTATCTGCTCAGCAAACAGGTGGCATGGAAAAGTGAAATAGATTCCTGGACAAGGGATGAATATTACGATAAACTCATTGCACTCCGTTGTAACTTCTCTGATTTCTATACCTATAACCTGAACAAGTTGGGATGGCAATCGGAAGAATTTTTTATCAACGACTGGATGTACACCTATAAGCTGGCAAAAGAATTATACGGCAAAAGCTATAAACCTAAAAGACTTCTGAATCTTTTTAAAAACAAAGCAGGTCTTGTAGAGCCGGGATGGAACCTGAAAGTTGTACGGGATTATATTGAAGAATATAAACCCGATGTTATTTTTTGCAGGGAGCATACCAACATCCCCAGTAGTTTCTGGAAACCATATAAAAAGAAAATCCTTTTGGTGTCAAGGCTTTCGGCTCATTTACCTATTGACTGGAGTCCGCTTGATTTTGATCTCATCTATACAGATCTTCCTTATTACAAAGATTTTTTTGTGTTTAATAAAATTGAAACACTTTACAATCATCATGGATTTGATGAAAGGGTATTGAATGAACTTACGGTTACAGATAACAAGCATGATGTAGTTTTTATTGGCGGATTAGATCAGCAGATTTTTAGTAAAAGAACTGCGTTTATAACAGAAGTAGCAAAAGATGAGCATTATCAATTTAAATGGTGGGGCTACTACAGCGGCGCACTTGATCAACGCTTGATTGACACGTACAATGGTCTTGCTGCAGGAATTGATATGTTCAATATTTACAGGAACAGTAAGATAGTGATCAATGATTACATTGATATTGCCGGAGGCACGGCAGTTAACCAACGTATTTTTGAAGTGATGGGTGCAGGCACTCTCTTGTTAACCCGTGAATCATCAAATATTCATGATTACTTTCCAAAAGGTTCTATTGTAACATATACAAGCCTTGAAGATTGTAAAGAAAAGATCAGGTACTATCTAAACCATGAAGAAGAACGTCAGCAGATTGCAGCATTGGGTCAGTCTGTAATTCTTGAAAAATATAATTACAGGGATCTAATGAAACAACTCAGCCAGGAAATAAAAGACCGGGTAAAAGTGTAAAGCTGTTACATCAGCAAAACAAAAATTTTAATCATTCATGTCGGACATTGTTATAAAAGTAGAAAACCTATCCAAGCAGTATCGACTGGGGCAGGTAAGTACGGGCACCATTAGTCATGATCTTAATCGTTGGTGGCACACGTTAAGAGGAAAAGAAGATCCCTATTTAAGAATTGGTGAAGAAAATGACCGGACACAAAAAGGAAGCAGCGAATATGTATGGGCGCTGCAGGATATCAACTTTGAAGTGCAGCAGGGCGAAGTGCTGGGTATTATAGGACGCAATGGTGCAGGGAAGAGTACACTCTTAAAAATATTGAGCCGCACTACTACGCCTACCACTGGCAGTGTAAAATTAAAAGGAAAGGTTGCCTCCCTCCTGGAAGTAGGTACAGGGTTTCATCCGGAACTGAGCGGCCGGGAAAATATTTTTTTAAACGGAGCTATTCTTGGAATGACCAAGCAGGAGATCAAACGCAAGTTTGATGAGATCGTTGATTTTGCAGGCGTAGAACGTTATATCGATACGCCTGTAAAACGATACAGCAGTGGTATGTATGTGCGTCTTGCTTTCGGCGTAGCGGCACACCTTGAACCAGAGATCTTAATTGTAGATGAAGTACTGGCTGTTGGAGATGCTGAGTTTCAGAAAAAGGCTTTAGGTAAAATGAAGGATGTGAGTAAAAAAGATGGACGAACAGTTTTATTTGTCAGTCATAACATGACGGCAATGAAGAACCTGTGTAACTCCATCATGTATATGCAGCATGGCAAGATGGTTGAGATAGGACCTACCGATAGTGTGATTAATCAT
>JANMOR010000283.1:0-3958 GCA_031369435.1 Chitinophagaceae bacterium | reverse complement strand
GGTCATTTGTGCGTTTACCATATGAAAAATTGATTCTATAAAAAAAAGCCGGATAGAAATCCAGCTTCGTTTAAAATCCAATATCCTATGAAAAACCGTTGCAAATATGCCTTAAATCTTTTGAAAAACAAATTATAAGGTCATTTATTTGTCCAGAATAAAAAAGCCGCTTATGATGAATGAACGGCTTTCTTATTATTTTATCGGAGATATTACTTCTTTAGATACATAACATCCTTTACCAATTTCACTGTACGGGGCACATCAGGCAAATAGGCACCAACTAAAGTGGGAGCATAATGCATAGGAGAATCGGTGCTTGTGATCCTTAATACAGGCGCATCTAAATAGTCAAATGCTTCTTTCTGAATGCGATAGGCTATTTCTGATGAAATAGAAGCAAAAGGCCATTGTTCTTCTACAATCACCAGGCGATTTGTTTTCTTTACACTTTCAAGGATGGTAAACCAATCTAAAGGACGGATAGTTCTGAGGTCAATTACTTCAGCTTCAATCCCCTCTTTTGCCAGCTCTTCAGCTGCAGCCAAAGCAATCTTCATCATTTTATTATAAGAAACGATCGTTACATCACGGCCGGGTCTTTTGATATCACATTTCCCAATTTCAATGATGTATTCACCTTCAGGTACTTCACCTTTGTCGCCATAACAAACTTCACACTCCATAAACACAACCGGATCATCATCACGGATAGCGGCTTTTAATAAACCCTTTGCATCATATGGAGTAGAAGGAGAAATTACCTTCAAGCCCGGAATATTTGCATAATAACTTTCATAGGCAGTTGAGTGTTGTGCCCCTAACTGACCGGCAGAACCATTCGGACCACGGAATACAATCGGACATCCAACCTGTCCGCCACTCATGGCCAGCATCTTTGAAGCTGTATTCAGGATCTGATCCAATGCCAGTACAGCAAAGTTCCATGTCATGAATTCAACAATAGGTCTTAACCCGTTTTGTGCGGCTCCAACTGCGATGGCAGTAAAACCCAGTTCAGAAATGGGTGTATCAATAATTCTTTTTTCACCAAATTCATCCAGCATACCCTGGCTTACTTTATAAGCACCGTTGTATTCTGCAACTTCCTCACCCATCAAAAAAACTTTATCATCTCTCCGCATTTCTTCCTGCATGGCTTCACGCAGTGCTTCACGCATGGCAATTGTTCTCATTGAAATAGCTTTGTTTAAAGAGCGCAAATTTATTGATAGATGCCCAAACACCCAAAACAGATTACAGATTGGCAAATTCTTCTATCTTGCCAAAAATCTTTGTATTGAAAACAATTCTTGTATTTGGGGCCGGAAAATCAGCAACCGTATTAATTGATTATCTCAAAGCAACCTGTGCAGAGAAAAATTGGAAGCTGATTGTAGCCGACAGTAACCTGCAACAGGCAGAGGCAAAAGTGGGCGTGCATCCGCATGCACAGGCTGTGGGAGTAAACGTAACGGTGGCCGATGAACGACGGATGTTAATTGAATCAGCAAACATCGTCATCTCATTACTTCCTCCTTTTTTACATATCCTGGTTGCCAAAGACTGTGTGGCCATTGGCAGAAACTTACTAACCGCATCCTATATGGATGATGAAATAAAAAATTTAGAAGCAGAGATCAGGAGCAAAGAATTATTCTTTCTCTGCGAAATGGGCCTTGATCCCGGAATTGATCATATGAGCGCCATGCAATTGTTTGATTCCATCAGGGCAAAGGGTGGAACAATTACTTCTTTCAAATCACATTGCGGCGGCCTGGTTGCACCTGAAAGTGATGATAATCCCTGGCATTATAAGATCAGCTGGAACCCACGGAATATTATCATGGCGGGGCAGGCTGGTGCAGCTTATAAAGAAAACAATGAAATTATCCGTAAAGATTATACACAGGTATTTGAAAATTGTCCTGTTTTGCTGATGAATGCATTACCGGCGCTGGCCTGGTATCCTAACCGTGATTCCTTAAGTTATATACCGCTCTATCATTTGCAGGAAGCTGAAACATTTATCCGCACAACGTTACGTTATGCTGCTTTTTGCAAAGGATGGGATGTTGTAGTTGATCTTGGTTTAACCAATGAAAATGATGCAGCAGAAATTGTACAGCACAAAACCTTTCATGATTGGTTTGCTGCAAAACTTTATCAGTTAGAAAACAGAGATATCAGTTTACGCATGTACCTCGAACTCTATGTTACTGAATCAACTCATGATGAGATTCTTGAACAGTTTGAATTTCTTGAACTGAATAATGATGAAGCGCTGCCAATTCATGTAAAATCAAGTGCAGATATATTACAATGCAGGGTTGAAAATAAATTGGCTTTACTGCCTGCCGATAAAGACATGATTGTGATGCTCCATGAAATTGAATACCGTATCGCCGGAAACAAATCAACAATAGAAAGCAGCCTGGTTGTAAAAGGAGAAGATAGTTTGCATACAGCCATGGCAAAAACAGTTGGCCTGCCATTGGGTATTGCAGCTAAACTGATATTAGAAGAAAAAATTAACTTAAAAGGTTTGCATATTCCAACAAGTAAAGAAATTTATGAACCTGTGCTGGATGAATTGAAAAAGTATGGAATAACTTTTAATGAAAAAACAACATAACCATTTGATATAAAATTTCCATTGAATACCATTGGATACAAAGAGGGAAAGAAATTAATCAGGCGTTTGATTCAGTAAGTCTCTTTCCGCATCCAATAAAAAGGTATCACTATTTTGCAGAATCACTTTTTTAATTTGATTGATTTTTACCCAATAAATAATAAAACAAATAATCCAGGCAAAGGATGCTAATGATTTTATAACAGGTAAAACTGTAGCAAAATAAACTATACAGGTTGCCATACCTATTGCTCTCGTTGGATACAACTCGGTTCTAACAATGTTCAAACGGTCGAACTCCAATGCAAAAGATGCTGACAGGCGATTGACAACTACAAACATCCAATACAGGTTAAATAGTGGGATCAGCTGATACCATACATCTGAAGGAGCCAGTTTTCTATTCTCTGGAGCAATAGCAGCAAAAGCCTTGTATTGCGCCAGCAGGAAAAGAATAAACAACAGTAAAAAAACGGCGAGGACAAAAATAAGAATGAGCGTATCAGCATTGTTGAGCAGCATCTCCATGAGTATAGTTTTAAAGCTGTTTTAGCAGTTGAATTAAGTCCTTCACCCCTTCAGTTGCAGGTTTTTCAATGGCTGTTAAGTTATAAACTGAAGTTGTATAAGGAATCTTTTTATCAACGATGAATTTAGGAATTGCATCAGCAGCTACAGTTACCAAACCTGCGGCAGGATAAACAACCAATGATGTTCCCACTACTACAAATATATCAGCTTGCTGCACAACTGGAACTGCTTCTTCAATCATCGGTACCGCTTCTTCAAACCAAACAATAGCTGGGCGAAGTTGTGCAGCATCTTCTGCTTTGTCACCTAAATGAATATCTCCTTTGATGTCATAAATGAGATTTTCATTTTTTTCACTGCGCATTTTAAATATTTCACCATGTAAATGCATCACATTAATTGAACCGGCACGTTCATGTAAATCATCAATGTTTTGTGTAATAATGGTTACATCAAAATCATTTTCCAATTCAGCCAAACCAAAATGAGCTGCATTGGGTTTTGCATTTAATACATTTTTACGCCGTTCATTATAAAAATCCAAAACAAGTTGCGGATTTTTTTTCCAAGCCCTTGGAGTTGCCACATCTTCGATATTATAACCCATCCACAATCCATCACTGTCACGAAAAGTTTTTAAACCGCTTTCGGCGCTGATGCCTGCACCTGTCAATACAACGATATGTTTTTTATCCATGCAACAAACTTACACATTCTGCTGAATGGGTTTACGTATCCTGGATCTTTTCCATATAATAACGGCAATGATGCCGATAAGTATAAATGGCCATA
>JANMOR010000278.1:0-4688 GCA_031369435.1 Chitinophagaceae bacterium | reverse complement strand
AACTGGTGAATGTAAACGAATACAAACGCAATCAATTCTGTCCCATCATCCGTGTATCACCCAAAGCATTTGGCGTGGGCAGAAGGGTGCCGATTGTTGGAAAATATTTGAGTTGAAACCTAAAATCAACTTGCATTTCATTTAATAATTGCTGAATTTTAGTTGAAGGATTATTCACTATGTTTTATCGCAAATATCAGCCCTCGTCCATTCTGGCTCCTTATGTGGAGTGTTATTTTATCTGGGACTCCGAAGGGCCTATGGAAGAAGCAATGGTGATTGAGTCTCCTCCCAATAGTTTTTGTTCAATCGTATTTAATTATGCCGATGCTTTTTTTTTGCAGAATAAAAAGTATGACCGGCTGGCTGTTCCCATGCAGTTTCTTTCAGGGTTGAGTATTTATAGTTATAAACTGTTTTTACAGGGGCAGGTAGGTATTGCTGGAATAGTATTTAAACCTTCGGCACTGGCTACAATTTTCGGTTTACCGATGTTTGAATACACAGAGGAACGGATTGATCTGTATAGTGTGTTTAAGAAAGCGGTGGTAGATGAATATGTTTTGAAGATCGGATCTGCTGCAGATGAAATGCAACGTGTAAAGTTGCTTGAAGAGTTCATTATGAAACAATATCACTTACATAAACCCGAACAGGATTACATTGATCATGCAGCAAATTTTATAGTTGAACATAACGGCTTGTTACTTGTAACAGATCTGCTGAAAGAAAGTTATATGAGCCGCAGAACTTTTGAACGCAGGTTTTTTCAAAAAGTCGGGTTGAGTCCTAAATACTATGCACGCATCAGGCGTATTGGTTATTTGTGCAATTTAATTGCTGGTAAAAAGAAAGTAGATTGGCCGAAGATTTTTTATGAATGTGAGTTTTACGATCAGGCTCATTTTATTAAAGACTTTGAAGAGTTTACCGGCCGCACACCCCAGCAATACCTGAAGGAAAATACTGAGCTGGCCAATTATTTAGATAAGCCTGCCACTCAAACGTTTCAATAAACTGACGCAGTTTTACAACAGCTTGTCGCATCCTTACAATGGATGCTGGTATTTCCCGAATACTTTAGCGGTAAATATTTCTGTTATGAAAAAAATAGTTCTTTCATTTGCACTGTTGCTGTTTTTGGCCTGTAACCAAACAGAACAAAAAGAAACTGCCAAAGCTCCTGCAACTCTATTTAATGAGGATGCAGAAAAGGCTGCCATTATGAAAACAATTGAAAATGAAACCTCCTCTTTTTACAAAAGGGACTATGAAGAATGGAAACAAAACTTTATTCAGAAAGAGTATGCTTTCCAGGGCTGGAGTAACAGCGATGGCACTTTTGACGTTTCCGTCGGGTGGAAAGCCATTGATGAGCGAATTAGAGATTACATAAAAAATAATCCTGTTAAAGAGGGAGGAAGCTCTCACCCCCGTGTTGAAAGAAGAAATATGGTCATTAATTTTTTTAATGAAAACATAGCCTTCCTGGTGTGGGATCAATACAACGGTGATATGGAAAATAAAATTTTTACTGTGAGTAAAGACCAGCGGATTATGGAAAAAGAAAATGGACAATGGAAAATTGCCAACGTATCTTCTTTCTGGGATTATAAAAATAAAGTACCAGTCGACAGTTTAAACTAATTATATCAATTACTAAATCTTTTTTTATGGACACTTTTGTAAAACAACAGCATGAACTCAGTTTAAAAAATGCTTGTGTGGAATTTATGTTTGCTTATCAGCAAAAGAATGTAGAAAGAATGCTTAGTCTTTGCAATGCAGATGGCGAAGTAAATTTTATGCCTTTAGGTGATGCCGGAAAAGGAACAATTGGAGAATTAGGCAGAGCTATCTGGTCGGGATTAATTGACAGCTTTCCTGATATTGATAACACGTTAGATGCGGCCGTTGCAGAAGAAGAAAACACCGTACGTTGTCAGGTGGTGATAAGGGGCACACAGGCAAAAGACTTTGCAGGTATTGAAAACAAAGGCAAACAATTTGACAGTGACCATATCTTCATCTTTCATTTAAATCCTGATAATAAGATCGACAGTATTTATATCAGTTGGGATCATGCCGATTTTCAAAAGCAGTTGAGCAATTAAAGAAACACAACTTATGTGCGGAATGTGAACAGGCCATTATGGTCTGGGTTTTAATTATTCAAACCAGGTTATGGTATACTTTGCAGCGGGGCTTATCTTTGCCCAAATTTTGAACTATGTTACAATTGGCATTTATCCGCCAGAACAGGGAGTTGGTGAAAGAACGATTGGCAGTAAAAAACTTTACTGAACTCAACACCGTTGATGAGATCATTGAGCTTGATGAACAACGCCGCAGCAAACAGTTGGAAAATGATGATTTGTCTGCAAAAGTAAATGCAGCATCCAAAGAAATTGGTATGCTCATGGGCAAAGGGGAGAAAGAAGCTGCAGAACAAAAGAAAGCAGAAGTAGCACAGTATAAAGAATCATCAAAGCAAATTGGCGAACAGTTAACTGCAGTTGAACAAAAATTAAATCAGCTCCTGGTTCGTTTGCCCAATCTTCCTTCTGCACTTGTTCCAAAAGGGAAAACGCCTGAAGATAATGAAGTGGTAAAAACGGGTGGCGATGATATACAATTATATGCAGGTGCAGTTCCGCATTGGGATTTAATTTCAACTTATGATATCGTCAATTTCGAAACTGGTGTAAAGCTTACGGGCCGTGGGTTTCCTGTGTACAAAGGAAAAGGTGCCAAACTTCAACGTGCGCTCATCAGTTATTTTTTAGATTACAATACAGCAGCTGGATACACTGAATATATTCCACCCTACATGGTGAATGAAGCAAGTGCATTTGGTACAGGACAACTGCCCGATAAAGAAGGTCAGATGTATTTTATGCCGGCAGATAATTTTTATTTAATTCCTACTGCCGAAGTTCCTGTTACAAATATTTACCGGGATGAAATTGTAAAAGAAACTGAATTGCCGATTAAGATGACAGCCTACACTCCTTGTTTCAGAAGAGAGGCAGGTAGCTTTGGTGCAGATGTTCGTGGATTGAACCGTGTACACCAATTTGATAAAGTAGAAATTATTCAAATTGTTCATCCCGATAAAAGTTATGAAGTGCTGGATGAAATGGTGGCTCATGTTGAACAACTTTTACAAAACCTCGGATTGAAATACCGCATCCTCCGTTTATGTGGTGGCGATATGGGATTTACTTCTGCTCTTACCTATGACTTTGAAGTATGGAGTACAGCGCAAAAAAAATGGCTGGAGTGCAGCAGTGTTTCAAACTTTGAAAGTTATCAAACCAACCGGATGAAGATCCGTTTCAAGGATGAAAAAGGTAAAACACAATTGCTGCATACTTTAAATGGAAGTTCATTGGCATTGCCAAGAATACTGGCAGCCTTGCTGGAGAATAATCAAACAGAAAATGGAATTAACATACCCGAAGTTTTACAATCTTATTTCGGTGCAGACGTATTAAAATGATATTCAAAAAGATAAAAATGAAACGTCCCTTACTTCTTAAAAACAAGGGACGTTTTTATTTACAAAAAATTATCTTAACGTTTCTCTTGGCCCACCAGCAGCAAAAGTGGCCTGCATACGCAAGGCCTGCTTTTGAGTGAACATATACATACAGGCATCATCGGTATAATCCATATAATTCATCGTCATTTCAATGCTGCCATCACAAATGCTGATTTTATTAGCAGCGGGACAACCGAAATTATAAGTTTCATGTAAAGGAGTATCATCAACATAATCATTGCCGCATTTCCGATCACCCCAGATATGCCTTAGATTAAAGTAATGACCTACTTCATGTGTAGCAGTGCGGCCAAGATCATAATCCCCGAATAAATTAAAACTGTTTCCCCGGCCAAAGGCAAGTGTATGCAGCACCACACCATCTGTTGCTGTGTTTCCTCCCGGAAACTGCGCATAACCAAGTATGCCACCACCCATATTGCACGACCATATATTGAGCGTGGTTTCAGGACTGGTTGCATCAATACCGCCACGGTTTGCTTTCTTCATCGCATTGTCAGTAGAAAATGCTGTAATGGTTGTGTATTTGCGAACCACCTGTTGTAAAACAAATTTGATTTTAATATTGCCTGCTTTTACACTGTTGTAAGTTGAGGTTGAATACAAATCCTTATTGGTAGCAGCGAAATCTTCATTCAACACATCTATTTGTGATTTGATCTGGCGGTCCGAAATATTTTGTTCTGCCGTATTATAAAGGACGTTTACAACAACGGGTACTTCCAGCGTACCATCTGCCAGTAAACGAAAAGCAGCAGGGTTTTTTATATACCGTGCAGTAAACATTTCAATTTCATCCATTCGTTGTTGTAATGCAGGATCGGCTTTCAATTGCTCCTGCAATACTTCATATGTTTTACAAACACGTTGAACCGGCACTATATTTTCATCAACTACCTTTTCTTCAACTTGCTCAGGTGATTTTGTACAGGTACTGAAAAGAAACATAAGCAATGGATAGTATAAAAATTTTGTGTTCATGTACTTTAGTTTATGATTCAACAATCAATTGAATAAAAAAAGTTACAACTTCTTTACGAAGAATAAAAGGAAGTACTTTGTTTATTCTTTATAAACAACAATACCCTCTTTGAAAGAGGGCCCGTTTTATTTTCTCATGTTG
>JANMOR010000241.1:0-3507 GCA_031369435.1 Chitinophagaceae bacterium | reverse complement strand
TGTACCATTCCACAAGCCCGTGGCAAAAGCAGGAGTGATAATATTGCAAACGTCATAGCCAATGCAAAGGAAATTGCAGCAGGTGGCAGTAAAGAAATTGTATTAACGGGTGTGAATCTTGGTGATTTTGGTAAAGGGGTTGATGGTAATGGTTCACTATCGATTTACAATCGTGATGAAAACTTCTTTGATCTTATTCAACAGCTAGATAAAGTAGAAGGCATTGAACGTTATCGTATCTCTTCCATTGAACCCAACCTGCTCACCACCGAGATCATTGAGTTTGTTAGTAAGAGCAAAAAGTTCATGCCGCATTTTCATATTCCCCTGCAAAGTGGAAGCAATACTATTTTGGGAATGATGCGCCGCCGGTATAAAAAAGAATTGTATACAGAACGGGTGGCACTTATTAAACAACTGATGCCGCATTGTTGTATAGGTGTGGATGTAATTGTTGGCTTCCCCGGCGAAACGGATGAATTGTTTAAAGAAACCTTTGATTTTTTACATGCGCTGGATATTTCCTATTTGCATGTATTCACTTATTCTGAACGGGATAATACACATGCATTAACGCTTGGTCCTGTTGTTCCAGTTCATGTGCGTCATGAACGGAATAAAATTCTCCGCAATCTTTCTTACATGAAGATGCAATACTTTACGCAGCAACATGCGGGTGAAACAAGACCTGTGTTGTTTGAAGGGCATAGCAAGAATGGCATGATGGAAGGTTATACTGATAACTACATTAAGATTAATACTTCTCTTAAAAAAGAGTGGGTGAATGAGATTGTGGAGTGGAAATTGTAAGAGCCTCAGCCCGACACCTGCGCAACTAAGGGATCATCTTTTACAACCTGCACTTTATCCGGCAGCCATTTATTCAATAGCTTTTCAATTGTGGGGATCAATGGCAAGAAAACAATCACACCAATAATGTTGAAAAACATATGCCCGTTGGCAATCATCCGTTCAAGATTTGCGTTACCGGAAAACCACTCTACAAACCTTACGAAAAATGGAAACAGGATCAACCCGATAATGATAGAAGTAAAATTAAAGATGAGATGAAACAAACCTGTTTTTAATGCCTGCCTGTTTGATTTGATGGTTGCAAGCAATGTATCGGCACAGGTGCCCAGCTCAGCGCCTAACATGACTGCAAGCGAAGCACCCAATGAAATCAATCCTTTTTTAGCCAATGTTATGACCATTCCAACCGTTGCAGAAGAAGACTGAATGATCAATGTTACAACAGCTCCTGTTAATGCTCCCTTCCATGGACTTTCTAATGCAGCCATCCATCCATTAAACCGGGTGTCATCACGCAATGGTTCTACGGCCCGTTCCATGGTGTATAAGCCAAAAAATAAAATACCGAAATATAGAAGCACTTTGGCTGTTTGAGAAACTTTTTCTGATTTAGAAAGGATGGTCAATATCAATCCTAAAAAAATAGGAATAGGAGAGAACTTGCCAATATCAAATGCAATTAACTGACTTGAAAAAGTGGTACCGATATTGGCTCCCATAACAATTCCCAGTGCCTGCCTGAACGTAAGCACTTTGGCATTGATCATAACAATGGCAAGAATGATAACGGCAGATGAAGAATCGAGAATGGTGGTGGCTAAAAGCCCCGTAAGAATGGAAGTAAACAGATTGCCGGTAAATTTTTTTAAAATTACTTTTGTCCTGTCGCCCAATATATCCCGCAGAGTATCAGACAAACTTGAAACCGCATAAAGGAAAAGCCCTAAACCGCCGAGTGCCAGCAATATCACTTCCATAATTATAGTTTGGAAGGAAAATACACAATACGGATAAGTGGAAAGTAAATTCTGTATTAATAAATGATGAAATTATTTGATTATTTCATGCATGTTACGTTGCATGATTGATTCCAGTTTTAATTCTACTTCTTTCTCATTCACCATCAGATCTTTCAATGTAAGTTTATCCAGCAGGTTGTCCAATGTGTATTGCACCATCTTCCATAAAGAACGTGTACTGCAATCAACAGAGTTGGTGCAGAGCTTACCCAAACCAGTATGTGCCTCACAGAACTGCTGATCGTATAGTCTGCCGCCTAAAGCTTTTAATACGGCATTGATAATAATCTCGGCTGCAGGTTTGGCTAATACATACCCACCTTTATAACCAGGCGTACTGTTAATGAAACCTTCCATGCGCAACGTACGGCAGATCTTGGCTGCATGTGGTTCACTTAAGCCTTCTGCTTCACTCAATTGCGGAATGCTCAGGCCTTCCGTTGAGTTAGCCGATGCAATACGTATCAGTATCCGGATGCCGTACTCTTCTGATGATGTAATTTTCATGTGAAGATTTTTAAATGGTTATTCTTGTGTTGCTAATGGGTCAACCTGGTAAAGGCTTTTGAAATAGGTTCTTAGTTCGGTGCGTTCTTCATCTGTTGATTGTTTGTTGCAAGATTGATTATACACTTCAGTAAGTGCATCAGCAATGCTGCCTGCATCACTTGTTTCAATCTGATGACGTTGCAAGTGTAATAATGACTGTCCATCTTTCAACAAAATGATATTGGGCGAAGAAGGGGTAACTCCGTTCAGATATTTCTCACGGAAATGTACAACTGCTTCTTTTTCCATCCCTGCAAATAAGGTTGCCTTTATATCCGGCACCACATGATTGAAAAAGCTGAGCAATGCACCGGGTCGGCTCACTCTTGCGCTGCAACCGCATACACTATTCAAAACAACCAGAATTGTTTTGCCGGGGTTGTTCCCCAAGACGTTTTCTACATCTTCCACTGTCATCATTTGCTCAAAACCTGCATCTACCAATTCTTTACGGTAAGGTGCTGCTATTTGTTCGGGATAGCCGGGGCCACTGTTGCCCATTAAACTATTTAATGAAATCATTGCCATAATTATATTTTGCCCCCATCCCCTGAAGGGGAGTTTTAGTTAATCATTATTTTAAAATATGAAGCTCCATATTCCCCCTTTAGGTGGTTAGGGGGCTACATAAATCCTAATTCCAATGCCGCCACTTCACTCATCATACTCTTATCCCACTTGGGTGTCCAGGTGATCATCACATTTGCATCGGTTACGCCTTCCACCTCTCTCACTTTCTGATCAACTTCAACAGGTAATGATTGTGCTGCCGGACAACTCGGTGCTGTTAATGTCATTGTAACATTCGCATAACCATTGTCATTAATATCAATGTTATAGATCAATCCAAGATCATAGATATTTACCGGCAACTCGGGGTCAAAGACCGTTTGCAGTTTTTCGATGATCTTTTCTTTGATATCTTCTTTATTCATAAGCCTCTCCCTCGTTCCCTCTCCAGTAGAGAGGGAGGCCGAGCTTTTATTTTTTAATTATCTTTTGCAATTCAGCATTTCAACTTTTTCTTTCACTCATCAATTACACTATTAGTCAAAATCTTTCATAAGCTGGCTTTGTGCCTTGCTAAGCCCCTCCTCGGGAGGGGTTTGGGGAGGCCAGTTGTGCT
>JANMOR010000215.1:0-1802 GCA_031369435.1 Chitinophagaceae bacterium | reverse complement strand
AGAGTATATAAAATGGTAGATACCTGCAGTGCAGAGTTTGAAGCAAAGACACCGTATTTCTATAGTACGTTTGAATAAAACACCTCACCCCTCATTCCCCTCTCCGAAAGAGAGGGGACGGTACATTAATACAAATTGGAGCATTTGTAACTACCATTTCAACAAAATAATTATTATCAGCATGATGTAAATCATGCTTTTTTCTTCCGTGTATTCCGTGACTCCGTGGCAACAACTATTTTAGATAACTTCATTCTATGAGAAAAAATCTCAAAGCATTATTCTTTGGTTTACTCGTTGCACTGGTTCTCTGTGAAATTGTGCTGCGGATCTACAATCCTTTCTCCACCTATACCAAACAGGGAAAGCTGGTGTTGCCTGCCAATCAAAAAACAGTGTTTCAAAATAAATGGATCGGTCAGTTAGATAAAGAAATTTATTATTCAAGAAACTCATTGGGTTTTCGTGGACAGGAGCCAACCGATAGTATTTTCAAACTCAACTCCATCATTACCATTGGCGGCAGTACTACTGAATGCAAATTCTTAAGCGATAGTACCACCTGGCCTTTTTTGTTGGGAGAAGCATTGAAAGATTCCATTCCCAATGTATGGTTGAACAATGCAGGCATAGATGGCCATTCAACTTTTGGTCATTTGCATTTGTTGAAAGAGTACGTAGTAAAATTAAAACCTAAATATGTGTTGTTGCTAACCGGAGTGAACGATGTAGAAACAGAACAACCTGAAAGTTTTGATTTGATGAATGACAACCGTATTCATTACAATTCTTTTAAACAGTTTTTAAAATCTGTATTGAATAAAACAGAAATCGGTTCTACCATCTTTCAGTTTTATGCCATCCGTTTGGCGTATAAAAAAGGATTGATTCATAAAGAAGTTGATTTTAAAACTCTTGCGGATACAACCTTCTCTGTTGCATACATGCAGGAAACAGTTGCAAAACAGAAACCGTATCTCACTGGTTATCAAATAAGATTGCAGGAAATCATTACGCTTTGTAAAGCGAACAATATAAAACCTGTGCTGTTAACACAACCTTCGTTGTATGGTGCTTATACAGATTCAACCACAGGAATAAAGATGGACACAAAATATTATTCAGCTGATGGCAACATCAAAAATAATTTGTTGCAGGAACAGGTATTGGAAGAATACAATAATGTTGTTCGTTCTTTTGCCAATCAAACAACTGTCATAGATCTTTCGAAGCTGATGCCAAAGAATACAATCTATTATTACGACTTTATTCATTTCAATAAAATGGGTGCATCTAAGGTTGCTGAGATACTTGGGAAAGAAATAGAGTCACGGATGACACAGATCAATACAGATCAACACTGATAAGAAATCCGTATTCATCCGCAACAATCAGCGTCATCTGCGTTTCTATCTAAAAACATTTATTTTGCACCTATGTATATCCTCGGCATTTCGGCCTTTTATCATGATTCTGCAGCAGCCATCATCAAAGATGGCGGGGTCGTTGCCGCCGCACAGGAAGAACGGTTCAGTCGCAAAAAACATGATCCGGGGTTTCCATCCAAAGCCATCAGCTATTGTTTAAAAGAAGCAGGAATTACAATTGATGAACTCGAATCAGTTGTGTTTTATGATAAGCCTTTGCTCAAGTTTGAACGCTTACTTGAAACCTATTATGCATTTGCACCAAAAGGTTTTGCTTCTTTTTTACTTGCAATGCCTGTATGGTTGAATGAAAAACTGTTTCTGAAAAAGATAATACGGGATGAACTGAAGAAAATTCAAGCTTATGATAAAAAG
>JANMOR010000130.1:0-2424 GCA_031369435.1 Chitinophagaceae bacterium | reverse complement strand
CAAAGAAGATTGGTTTTCGCCATTGGTGTTTGATGTAGTTGGATTGGATGTTAATACAACCTATGAGTACAGATTTGCAGTAAATCAAAAAGCAGTAATGCCGCCAACAAAAGCAGATGGTTCTTTTACAACCAAAGAACTTTGGCAATGGCGCAAACCGGTTCCTGACTTTAGTTTCCTCACCGGCTCCTGTTCTTATGTAAATGAACCTGCTGTTGACCGGCCGGGAAAACCTTATGGTGGTGATTCTTCCATTTTCGAAAGCATGGCAAAAGAAAAAACTGCTTTCATGTTATGGTTGGGCGATAGCTGGTACACACGTGAAGTAGATTATTTTGATGAATGGGGTTTGTGGAACAGGGCCAGTCATGACAGAAGTGCCCCGGTGTTGCAAAATTTTTTAAAATCAACTTCGCATTTTGCTATGTGGGATGATCATGATTACGGACCCAATGACATTGGTTCAAATTATATCTTAAAAGAAACCTCGAGAAATATTTTCAAAAATTATTGGTTGAATACGACCTATGGAATGAATGGACAGGGAGTATATTCCATGATCAGTTATGCAGATGTTGATATTTTTATGATGGATGACCGCTGGTGGCGCAGTGCTGATGCCATGAAAGATTCAGTTGATGGCAAACCCAATCCTGATAAGCATATGTGGGGTAAAGAACAAATGGATTGGTTAAAAAATTCATTACTGTTCAGTAAAGCTCCTTTTAAAATCATTGCAACTGGCAGCCAGGTATTGAATCCGGTTTCTCCTTTTGATAAACTGGCCGATTGCCCGGTTGAATATGATGAGATTATGAATTTTTTAAAAGATAATGCAATTAATGGCGTTTTATTTTTAACAGGCGACCGGCATCACAGCGAAATTATAAAGGTTGACAGAGCGGGCACTTATCCTTTATATGATATAACAGCATCGCCATTAACATCAGGTACACATGTATTTGGTGGTGCAGAAAAAAACAATCCCTATCGTGTATTTGGATTGGATCAAAAACAGAATTACACCAAGTTTAGTTTCAGCGGTGAAAGAAATCAACGTAAACTGAATGTAGAGTTCTTTGGAGTAAAAGGAGATAAGTTAGGCGATTGGAAAATAGGAGAGAAGGATTTAATTACCCCAAAGAAATAATATGACCATTTCGTTCCGATACGATCGTAAAAAAGTAATCCAGGCATTACGGTATCATTTTATTTCAAAAAAAGAAATACGCATTCTCATTATACTTGTAAATGTATTTGCCTTGTTTGCTGCAACAATGTTTTTCCTGAAAAAAATATCACCCGTTGCATTATTACTGAGTTCATTTCTTTGGTTTTGTTTGATGGCAGCTTTTTGGTTTATACTTCCTTTTGCAGTTTACAGCAGGGCCAAAACATTCAAAGATTCTTTTCAACTTACATTTCTTGATGCACATATGCATATTGAAAATCCAAACGGAACCAAACGCTGGAGTTATAAAGATTTCAAATACTTTATTGAAACACCGCACTTCTTTCATTTATATGTTGATGAACGTTCATTCTTCCTCATTCCGAAAGATGCTTTTGCTGAAACAGACGATACGCACACGGCGAGATTACTGTTAAGAGAAAAAATAGGACAGAAATAATTTCAAGTAAGTTTAATTAAGCTGTTATAAGTACTAACCGCAAACGGTTTCGAAAAGAATAAAATCAAAAATTATTGTTTCTATTACAAAGAATCTAATCGTTTACACTTATTTTAGCCTCTCTAATTAAAATCCTTTGTAAAACATGAAATCCAAAAACCTTGTTGTGGGCTTTTTCCTCACAATTGTTCTTTCTCTGTTTATTTTCAATACAATTCATGCACAGATAAAACCCGGTTATATCAACCGACAGGCTACATCTGCGGGGGGAAGATTAATACTTGATCCCAACAGTGTTGGCTATACATCTGCAACAACAGGTGGTTTCGGCTCTCCGTCAGATGTAGCGACATCTGAAATTCCATATAAAATTTTGCAATCTTATTCCAGTGAACCTTTTGGAGATTTAAGGAGAGGACCCAATCATAATTATTCTGATTTTGTTCCGGATGGTGGGAATGATGGTTTCTATACATTTTTTGATGCAACGAATCTCATGTTTCGTTTACGGTTGGGTTCTATCATGAGTGGCTCAAAAGGTTACAGCGTGCTGATAGATACAGATGGAAAATTTGGCGCAAGCGGTGCAAGTGCCGATCCTAACTATGTACCTGCAACAACAGGTATCAATGGAAACCCCGGCTTTGAACTGGAGATTGTACTTGAAACCAATTTCCGAATTGCCATATATAATGTTGATGGGTCAAGCAGTCCAACATTAGTAACACAATATACTAACTGGCAGGATATGTCGCAGGTATCGCTGGCATCAACCAATGATAATGGCGATCCG
>JANMOR010000114.1:0-4148 GCA_031369435.1 Chitinophagaceae bacterium | reverse complement strand
TTTTTTATTTATCATTTTTTAAACGGATTCGAAAACTTTACATCAACCACCATCTTATGATCAGTTAATGTTTTTAAGAAAGCAAGGAGATCATCTTTATCCTGCTGTGCTAAGTTTAAACGTTTGGGCATATTACCCGGCGGAGGTGTTCTTAATTGCGGCGGCAGATTTGGATTTAGCTGCACTCCACTGTTGTAATGTTCTATCACCTGTTCCAGTGTTGCAAAACGTCCATCGTGCATATAAGGCGCAGTGAGTTCAATATTTTTTAAAGAAGGCACTTTAAATTTTCCATTGTCTGCAGGATTGTTTGTAACAGCACCAACACCTCTGTCAACTAATATTGCTTCCAATCCGTTGTTTTCTGCTCTTGGTGCAGTAAACACTTCTGTACCATGACAACTGGCACATGCAGCCTGTGGCCCAAAGAAAATAGCTTTGCCCCTGTTTTCAGAAGCAGTAAAATTGGGATAGGGTGATAGTACAGGATTGTTGGGTGGATTGATTTGTATTCTTCCTGAATCAAATTTTGTTTGATACGAAACCATGGAGCGGACAAACTGTGCCAGTGCTTTTGAAATCTTATCGGCTGTAATGGTTTTATCAGAAAATGCTTTTTCAAACAAATAAGGATAGTGTGTGAATTTATTCAGCCGGCTGATCAAAGTATCTAACCGCATACCCATTTCAACTGCATCCTGCACGGGTATCAACACCTGTTGTTCTAATGTGGCGGCACGTTCATCCCAAAAAAATCTTCTGTTGGGATAATATATGGAGTTGATGAGCGACATGGAATGTCTTCCGGTTGATCCGTTATTAAAACCTTTGCTTAACACGGCATTATCGCTGAAGCCATGTTGTTGCTGATGACAACTGGCACATGCAATTGTATTGTTGATTGAAAGTGCTTTATCATAAAACAAAACCCTGCCTAATGATGCACCCCAATCGGTAGTTTGATTGTCGGCGGGTGTGTTGATTTGTGCAGCGATGTTGGGGGCAGTAAAATAAAATGGAAAACCCTGGTTGGTATAACTGACAGGAGTAGCGGGTAAATTTAATGCAGCTAAAGCATCAACAGTTGGTTGTGTGTTGTTGTTATCTTTTTTACATGCAGCAATTATTACAAAACAGAAAAAGATGCAAATTGCCAGGCATGTTTTTGTAAGTTGGGTAAATGGCATGACGATGGTTTAAGTTGATGGGTTTATTTAGAAGTTGGGGGTTCGGGACGTTTATCTTTGTCACCGGGAGGAGGCATTCTCCGTTTCTTCATTTCATCAATTGTTTTATTAAAAAGTTCCAGCTGAGTGGGACGGCATAAGGCACGTATCTCCATGAAATGTTTGTGAAAAGCCAATTCAAATTGTTTTTTATTGGCGGCTACGAGGTTAAGTACTGAATCGATTTTTAAACTGTCAGTTACTCCTTCTTTCAACAATGTAAATTTTGCTTCCTGTAATTGCTTGTCTTGTTTTTTCAGTTCATCCAGTTCCAGTTTATGCTGGTCTCTCAGTTGCTTAAGTTGCCCCGCCTGCACTGTATCAAACTTTAATTGTTTAATGATGAATTCAGAATAAGGCCGGTTGCCGGCACGGTTAGGTCGTTTGTCGTTTTTCTTTGCAAATAAAAAGTAAAGAGTAGTTGCATTTAACAGCAATAAAAGCACTACGGCAATTGTAAGAAATCTTGATTTGTTCATCTCGGAAATATCAGGGTATTGAGGTATAATTATCTTCTGATTCGTATTCGTTTATCACAGTTTCAATATCAACGGGCTGCGAACTGATACTGTTACTGCTCACATTATCATCACTGTTCCAGCCAACAACATTCAGCAATAACATAAGGGTGAAAACAGCTGAAAAGGCATAAACCCATTTGTTTGGAAGGAACGGACGGGGAGCCGGTTGCCTGAGTTGAGCCATTACCCTTGTGTGCAGGTGCGGATTTCCCTCAGCCTGTTGCATATGTTGCAGGCTGCCCATTATTTCATCAATCCATTGATCCTGTTTTGTGTTCATATCAGTTTGTTTGACGTGGTTTTGATAAAAAACTTGCTATCAAGCGTTATTTTTATAATAATCTCCCAGTATTTTTCTAAGATTCTTCCTGGCCCTGAACAGCAGTGATTCAATGGAAGATACAGAAGTACCAATAATTTCACTGATTTCAGCATAGCTGAGCCCCCCGGTTTCACTTAATAAAAAAGGAATTCTCTGTGTTTCGGGCAATTGGTCGATGGCCTTATATAATATGGCGGCCTTTTCCCTGTTTTCTGCCACCACCCCCGGGTGCACAAAATCGCTGGCATCGCTGATGGGTTCTCCACTTTCATGAAACAGTTCGGTAATAAAGGCAAAGCGTTTTTTTCGTTTGCGGCTCCGGATCAGGTCAATACTTTTATTGATGGTGATGCGGTAGAGCCAGGTACTCACCTGCGATTCACCTTTAAATGTATGGGCCTTGTTCCAGGCTTCAATAAACACATCCTGTGCAATTTCTTCCGAATCCTGTTCATTCTGGAGTATGTTCAAAGCAGTATTGTACACCCGTTGCTGGTGTTCCTGAATAGAATCCCTGAATGACTATTCATCGGTGGTAAACGAAAGCATGCCTGGTAAATGTGGGAGCGGTTAAGATAAGAACTTAGTCGTTAAGGAAAGAAAAAACTTGCATAGATGGTCAACGTTTATGTAGTAAAATGATGATTACAAAAATCCCCTTAGCAAGCAAAAGGGGATTAATGACAAGGTTACTTATCTTAAACTGTAAATCCTGTAATTAATATCCCTCGTGAAGAATCAAAAGGGATGAAATCAACATGAGAAAAAGGTACTTAAATTTTTTGTCCGCTTTTTTTATCTTTTACTTTCATTTCTTCTTCAGTTGCTTCACCAATAATGATACGCCCAAAACTTGATTTGATTTCTATTTTGGAAGAACCTGAACCTGATTTGCCTTCATAGTTTTTGTTGGAATCGGGCCCATACTGATCAGGTTTATCGGTACGCTGAATGTTGGCATTACTTCTGTCTTTCACAGAACCAAAGCTGGTATGAATAATATAGGTTGCAGAGAAATTTGTTGCCGGGCGAATGTTCACCGTGCTGTAGGACTCATGCAGGTTCAATGATGTGAGATCATTGTCAACATTAATACGGCTGGCATTGCAAAATTCCATTTTAATTTTGTTGTTCCCTGTTAAGTTCTCAATGGTAACAGTGGAGAATTTAAATGTAGCATCGGCATTACTGATATTTTTGATATTAGCAGTGCCAAACTCCACCCATAATTTTTCTGTTTTGGGCAGGTTACCTGCAGTTAAAGAACCGAATTTACTCACCAGTGAAACGGGTCCATTGTAATCGGGCAATTGAATAGAACCAAATGAGTTTTCAATTTTTAATGTATTACCGGCGGGCATCTGGATGGTATAGTTGATGTGCATCGTATTATTGCAATTCTTACAACTGTAATTATTCGGTTGTTTATTTTTATTCACCGTTGTTTTGAATTTGATCTGGCTGCCATCTTTACCTTCTTCCACATCAATATTCTCAAATATTTTTTCAGCATGTTCTTTATCGGTAGAACTGGCTTCAATATGAATGTCAACTTTAATTTCATTTTTGTCCCATGTAGTAACCGTTACATTTCCAAAACTGTTATCAATATTCAATGTGTTACCTGAAGCGGCATAAGTTTTAGAGATACTGCGTTCTTTGAAATGCTCGTATCTCTTTTTCTCTTTTTCTTTTTGTGCAAATAGTTGCACTGAAACAAAAAGAAAGAGGATGGATAAAATAAGGTTAAATGATTTTTGCATTTTTTTGAGTTTTGTTATTTTTAATTTCATTGCTGATCATGAGCTGCCGGTAAAGCAGTTCTGCCTGCAGTTGCAGATTCTGCATCATCGCTTTCATGATTACATCCCTGTTGGGTGTTTGTGCTGCCTGTGTATGCAGCATTCGGTATGCACTGTCGAGCACACGCAAATCATCTAGAAATTGTTTGTACAATTCAGGATTACCTGCTGTTGCATTCTTCAACTCCTGTTGTCTTGTTTCAATAGAAAGGAACGCCTGTTTTACTTCAGCAGCATATTCCGGAGCTATGCCACTTAGTTCATCAGGATTGTTCAC
>JANMOR010000106.1:0-2263 GCA_031369435.1 Chitinophagaceae bacterium | reverse complement strand
GCCCCCGGCAAAGGAACTTTAGTAGCTATTCATGTGCCAGGTAACAATTAATATTTGAAATGAAACAGTGGATATTTTTTTTCCGGATCATGCTTGCAATCATTGTTGTTGCAAATACGGCTGCAGCACAGCAGTCGAAATCGGATAGTTTAAGAAAACTGATCCTGCTTGAAAAAAACGAAACAAAAAAAACTGATCTCCTGCTTCAGCTATCAACAGAACTCAGAGACAGTAACCCCGACAGCTCTTTCAACATTAGCCAGGAAGTATTAAGAAGTTCAAAAAAACTTGATAATGAGCAGCATCTTAAAGCCGATTTAAACAAAATATTCTATTATCTCAAGCGGTCAAAATCAGATACCAGTCTTGCACTGGCAGAAAAAAATATTGTTCAACTGAAACAACAGGGCAAAAATGATTCAATGCTGGCGCAGTTTCAATCGGTATCAGGTTTCAGCTTAATGAATCTCAATCGACAAAAAGATGCATTAGAACAATTCTATTCTGCATTGAAAACTTCTGAAAAAATTAAAGACATCGTTACACAGGCAAAAATATTACACCAGATCGGCTGGGCATATATGGAGCTGAATCAAAATGAAGAAGCCATCAAGTTTTTTAAATCGTCTATAGCTTTATTAAAAACAAACAAGCTCCCTGCTGAATATCCGGCCACCTACAATAATATGGCTGCCTGTTATGGTGCAATGGAAAAATATGACTCCGTATATAAATACATTGAGCTGGGTATAAAAATTTCGCAGAAAAAAAATAATCCCGGTGCCGAAGCAAATGCATGGTTCATTAAAGGAACCGCTTTGATGGAACAAAAAAGATACAATGAAGCTTTAGTGTGCTTTATGAATGCAAGACCATTAAGAGAAAAAACAGGCAATGCCTTTTTTATTGTATCTGATCTGGCCGTAATGGCTGAGCTCTATGCCATGATGGGTAATACTGAAGATGGAATTAAAACAAGTAAGGAAGCACTCAACATTGCTGAAAAAGAAAAAATTGAAGCGAAGTATCCAATGATTTATAAAGCAATGGCTTTGAATTATGAAAAAGCAGGTGATTACAAAATGGCGAGCGACATTTATAAAAAACTAAATCTTGTGCAGGACAAGGTTTACAGCAATGCCAGTCAGGAAGCACTGGCCGAAATGCAAACCAAATACGAAACAGAAAAAAAAGAACGCATTATACAGGAGCAACAATTTAACCTGCGCAGGAAAAATTATCTCATCATTGGTATTGCAATACTTGTATTGCTATGCGCTTTACTTGGCTGGCTTTTTTACAACCGTACTAAATTAAAACAGGAAGCAAAGTTCCAGGCAACAGTGCTTACACAACAGCAAATGGCAGCAGCAGCCATTTTACAGGCAGAGGAAAATGAGCGGCAACGCATTGCAAAAGATCTGCATGATGGTGTAGGCCAAATGATGAGTGCTGCAAAAATGAATCTCTCAGCATTTGAAAATGAAATCAATTTTAAAGATGCAGAACAGAAAATTTCGTTTGAACGCATCATCAGCCTGGTAGATGAAAGTTGCAGGGAAGTAAGAACCGTAAGCCACCAGATGATGCCGAACATGCTGTTGAAAAAAGGTTTGGCAAAAGCTGTTGCCGATTTTTTGGATAAGATCGATCAAAAGATCATCAAGATCAACCTGCATTCAGAAGGCCTCAACGAACGGCTTGAAGAAAATATAGAAATTGTGATGTACCGCATTCTGCAGGAAAGTGTAAACAATGTCATTAAACATTCAGGTGCAACGGCATTAGATATATCACTCATTAAAGATGCAGAAGGCATCAGTGCCACCATTGAAGACAATGGCAAAGGATTTAACAGCAGGGCCATCAATGATCAGGCAGGCATTGGTTTAAAAAATATGAAAGCAAGGGTTGAATACCTCAAAGGAACCATTGATTTTGATTCAAGCCCCGGCAATGGTACACTTGTTGCAATACATATTCCAACAAATAAAGAAAACTTGGGATGATCTTTTTTCTTATTTTCGGCTAAACACAAAAAAATATGCCTGTTGCTAAGATTAAACTTGCAATTGTGGATGATCACCAGATTGTAATAGACGGGCTCCACTCTTTGTTGAAAGGGCATGATCAGTACGAAATTGTATTGGAATCAACACATCCCGAAACCATACTTGCACAATTACAGAAACAACCCGTTGATATTTTATTAACCGATGTAATGATGCCCGTTATGACAGGTGTTGAACTGGCCAGGCTGGTG
>JANMOR010000022.1:0-21454 GCA_031369435.1 Chitinophagaceae bacterium | reverse complement strand
GCCATTACAGACACAATCTTGTCGTCATTGCTTTTTGTATCAGCTGAAATGCGAATATTGACTTTTTCGGGTTCGCCATCATTTTTGATGGTATAAATTTCTCCATTCCAGGAAAAGCAAAGTGTATTATCACTTGCTTTTGTTAAATGACGAACAGGATGATTTTTAAATGAAGTAATCTGGCGATCTGCAATTTTTAAATTGATGGGGGCTTTAAAAATATTCTGTGCACCATTTTTTTCAGAAAGATAATATACATACTCATCATCATTGCTGAACACCGGCTCACGGTCTTCACCTTCATAGCCGCTGAACTTTGTATAATTATTTGATTTAAGATCATACAACCAGATGTCTCTTGTTACTGAAGAGGTATGATGCTTGCGCCATGGATCTTCTGTTCCTTTCCTGTCCTGGTAAACAATCATATTGCCTTTACTGTTGTATTGTGCGTGTTCCATACCAGTGGCAGATAATAATAAACTTCTCCCTCCTTTTACAGGCACCTGGTAGGTTTGTAAAAACAACCCCCCTCTTGGAAAACGCACATTGGTATTCACTGTATGTCTTGTACTTCCAAAAAGCACAGATTGATTATCGATATTAAAATCAAACGGATAGTCGTTTGCTGAGTTATAAGTCAATCTTGTTACTTCACCACCTGTTGATGGAATCGTAAACACATCAAAGTTGCCGTAACGGTCACTTGCAAATGCAATGGTCTTTCCATCACGGCTCCATACGGGTTGATAGTCGTGTGCTTCATGCATTGTGAGTGGCAGTGCTGCTCCGCCAGCTGCATTTACTTTGTACAGATCACCTTTGTAACTGAATACAATTTCTTTTCCATCGGGGCTGATGGCTGGATACCGCATCCATAAAGGACCTTCCTGAGCTAATGCTGATTGAACTGAAAACAATATCAAACAGCAAACAAATAGTTTATTCATATCCTCGTTAATTTTAGTTTGGTAATTTAGCAACTGCTAATGTAAACTGCAAACAAAAGAATGACCACACCACTCATCAATATTCTGGAAAAGAACAAACACCAGTATTACCCGGTTGTCCCTTTTGAAACCGGTAAGGATCAATTGTTGAAAATGGATTTTACCGAAACCAATAAAGAATTGACTAAAGAAGTGATTGAAGATGTTTCAAAATTCAGCAGCTACGTTGATCAACAGTTAACCAATGCAAAAGCCCGTTATGGAATAGGGGGTTATGCAGAACACCGCACCGTTTACAGCCGGAGTAAAGTGTTTGATGATGTTGATGGTGGTGAACCAAGACGTTTGCATTTAGGCACTGATATTTGGGGTAAAGCAGGAACACCTGTATTTGCACCATTAGGAGGAATGGTACACAGTTTTAAATTCAATGATCATTATGGCGATTATGGTGCAACGATTATTTTATTACATCAATTGGAAGGTTTTGCTTTTTACACATTATACGGCCATGTAAGTTTAAAAGATATTGCATTGGTTGATGGACAATACATCAACCGTGAACAGGAATTTGCTCATTTTGGAGTTCCCGAAGAAAACGGACATTGGCCACCACATCTTCATTTCCAGATCATAGATAACATTGAGTTGAATGAAGGTGATTATCCCGGCGTATGCAGGATGAGCGATAAAAACTTTTATTTAAAGAATTGTCCTGATGCTGATTTGATTTTGCAGATGAATCAATACATCAGTTAAGCTGAATCTGAACTTTGCCAAAGTTTTTGCAGGGTATTAAATTAAATATTCATGATAAACTTTGGCAAAGTTATTTGTTAGAGCTAATCATTTCACAATCAAATAATTAAACATTGGCGATCCTACCACCTGCATGGCCCCCACCCAGAAAGGAACAATAGCTTCTGTAAGTCTTGCTGATTTGATATCGCCAAAGTCGAGAATATTTTCGGGCTTCCATTGAAAATTATCAGATAGAAATTGCCGAACTGTGTTTTTTGCATCGGCATCATTGCCACAAATAAACAGGTTATGATTGGCATTATTTACCAATTGAGCATTCACCATCAGGTTGGCAGTAACTGTATTTAAACCCTTCACCACTTTTGCAGCCGGTAATAATTTTTGTACTTCTTCACCTAATGAATAAGTATTGCAGTATTTCTCCAGTAAAGAGGGTGGCATACCACTTGAAAAATCAAGCGGGTTAGTTACATCAATAACAACTTTTCCGGCAAAGTTATCAGGCCCTGCCTGTTGCAATGCATCAGAAGTGATATTACCATTGAGGCAAATAAAAATGAGCTCACCGAATTTTGCTGCATCTTCAAACATACCATTACCGGCATTGGCTCCATTTGCAGCAACCCATGCTGTTGCTTTTTCATGAGTTAAGCTGCGGCTGCCCAGCATTACTTCGTGTCCCTTTGCAATCAAAGCTCTGCCAATTGTTTGTCCAACAGAACCGGTTCCCAGTATTCCTATTTTCATTTGTATAATTTTTATTGTATTATTTATCAGCTGCAATACAGTTTTAAATCATCATCCATTGTTGATCCCTTTTCGTTAACAGGCATTGCTTAACGATAAGTTTAATTGTTTAGTTTTACATCAAGTTACAAACGAAATGTCTAATCCCAATTTAAATAGCGATAAAGAATTACTCAATGCTGCTGATAAGGAGTTTGAGAATAATATCCGTCCATCAACCATTGCAGATTTTTCAGGACAGGCCAAATTGATTGACAACCTGAAAATTTTTATCAAGGCTGCTAAGATGCGTGGCGAAGCATTGGATCATGTATTGTTTCATGGACCGCCTGGTTTAGGTAAAACAACACTCAGCCGCATCGTTGCAAATGAGTTGGGAGTAAATATCAAAGAAACATCAGGGCCTGTCATTGAAAAGCCGGGAGATCTGGCAGGGCTGTTGACAAATCTGGAAGCAAACGATGTTTTATTTATTGATGAGATCCATCGCTTGAGTACAGTGGTTGAAGAATATTTATATTCTGCAATGGAAGACTACCGTATTGATATCATGATCGATACCGGGCCCAATGCAAGAAGCATCCAGATCAATCTCAATCCGTTTACATTGATTGGTGCTACTACAAGAAGTGGATTGCTGACAGCTCCCTTACTTTCAAGATTCGCTATCAAATCAAGACTGGAATATTACAATGCAGAAACGCTTCAAAAAATCATACTGCGTGCAGCCGGCATATTGGATGTAAAGATCACCAGCGATGCATCAAAAGAAATTGCAGGGCGCAGCAGGGCTACACCAAGAATTGCAAACGGGTTATTAAGACGTATGCGTGATTTTGCACAGGTGTTGGGCAATGGTGTAATTGATTTAGGTGTAACGCAGCATGGTCTCAAAGCACTGAATGTAGATGAATACGGGTTGGATGATATGGATAATAAAATTCTGCTTACCATCATTGATAAATTCAAAGGCGGCCCTGTTGGTATTACCACTATTGCAACTGCAGTTGGTGAAGAAGCAGGTACACTGGAAGAAGTATATGAACCATTCTTAATTCAGGAAGGTTTTTTACAACGCACACCCAGAGGCCGAGAAGTTACTGCAAAAGCATATGAGCATTTGGGAAAGAAGCCATTAGGTGGAAATAACCCAATGTTATTTTCTTAAATTTTATTTTGCTTCGTCACCATGCTCTTTTGTTTCATCTTCCAGCATAGGTTCATTTAATTCTACTACATGTGCACTTAATCTTTTTTGCCTGCTGCGCATAACCATATTGAGCATTTCCACAGCAAATGAAAAAGCCATTCCAAAATAAATGTAATTTTTCATGCCTAATTGATGTGCTGCTTCACTGTTCCAACCTTCAATCACTAAACTCAAACCAATCATCACTAAAAAAGAAAGCGCAAGCATTTTTAAAGTAGGATGTTTATGAATAAACCCTGCAATTTTTGGACTAAATAAAAACATTACCGTCATGGCAATAACCACTGCAGCAATCATGATTTCAACATATTTGGCTGTGCCGCCTGCAGTAATGATGCTGTCGAACGAAAACACTGCGTCAATAACAATAATTTCTCCAATTGCTTTGCCAAATGAAATGCCTTTAGCATTTTTGTTTGTTTGGTTCGGATCTTCACCTTCCAGCTTCTGGTGTATTTCGTGTACCGATTTATAAATAAGAAACAAACCCCCGCCTAACATGACCATACTGGCTAAATCGAACCCTTTGCCAAACCAGCTTTCAGGAATTATATAATTCCCCTTTTGCGAAAGCAACCATCCCAGTCCCATTAATAAAAGACTGCGTGAAAGAATACCGGTGATCATCCACAACCTGCGTGCTTTTTTCTGATCTTTTATATTCTTCAGCCTGTTGAGAATAATGCTCACAAAAATGACATTATCAATTCCCAGCACAACTTCTAAAACAACAAGAACAAGAAAACTGATAATGCTTTCACTCGTAAATAAATGTTCCATTCAATTGTAATTATAATGTGTTGTAAATTTTCTTTGCAATAGCCGGGCCTTCATAAATAAAACCTGTCCATACCTGTATTAAAGAAGCGCCGGCTTGCAGTTTTTCTTTTGCATCGGGGCTGGTAAAGATACCACCGCTTGCAATAACAGGAATTCGTCCATTTGTTTTTTGATAAATGTATTCAACAATTGCTGTACTCTTTGTTTTTAAAGGCAAACCACTTAATCCACCTGCACCAATTTTTTCTACCTCAGACGGAGGAGTAAGAAGTTGTTCACGACTGATGGTAGTATTAGCAGCAACCAATCCATCTAAATTAATTTCCTGAGCAAGGTCAATTACATCATCTAATTGTGATAAGGTCAAATCCGGGGCAATTTTCAATAGAATTGGTTTCTGCATTTTCTTATCAGCATTCAATTTTAACCGTTCAGTCCTGATTGTTTGCAGGTGAGATAATATTTTACGTAACGAATCTTTTTCCTGTAATTCACGCAAGCCCGGTGTATTGGGGCTGCTCACATTCACAACAAAGTAATCAACATATTCAAATAATTCAGCGAAACAAATTTCATAATCTTTCCATGCATCTTCATTAGGAGTGATTTTGTTCTTGCCAATGTTACCTCCGATAATCAGCCGGTAGTTGTTAGTTGGTAGTTTTGAGTTATTACTATCGGCTATCGGCTCCCGGCTCCCGGCTTTTTGTTTCCAATCACTTAATCTTTCGGCCACCACTTTCACTCCATCATTATTAAACCCCATCCGGTTAATGATAGCTTTATCTTTTGGTAAACGAAATAAACGGGGTTGGTCATTGCCGGCTTGCGGTAAAGGCGTAACGGTTCCAATTTCAATAAAACCAAAACCAAGCATCTCCAGTTCTCTTAAATATTTTGCATTCTTATCAAAACCTGCTGCAAGACCAACCCTGTTTTTAAATTCAAGATTCCAGATTGTAATTTTTCCCTCTTTTGATTTGGGTTGAAAAATTCCTGTTAACAGGTTTCTGATAAATCCGATGCTGCAAAATAATTTCAAAGCATTCATTGCAAAGTAGTGTACTTTCTCAGCATCAAACAGGAAGAAAATGGATCGAATCAACTTGTACATGGCTGCGAAGATAACTTTCAAAACCCGACCAGAAATTAACAGCAATGATTTGGTTTGATTTCTTTTGAAGTCTTAACTTTGAACTAGAAAGTTGCATAAACAACTATTTTCAATTGAACTTAAAAATATTTCTATGCAGGAAGCATATATCGTAGCCGGTTATCGTACAGCAGTTGGCAAGTCAAAACGTGGGGGCTTTCGTTTTACAAGGCCTGATGATCTGGCCATTGATGTGATCAAAGGGTTACTGGCATCTGTTCCGCAATTAGATGTAAAGCTGGTAGATGATGTGATTGTAGGAAATGCTGTACCTGAAGCCGAGCAAGGCTTACAGGTAGGCCGTATCATTGCAGCCAAAGCTGTTGGTTTTCATGCACCGGGTATGACGGTGAACCGTTATTGTGCCAGTGGTTTGGAAACCATTGCAATTGCAACGGCCAAGATAAGAATGGGAATGGCCGAGTGTATTATTGCCGGCGGTACTGAAAGTATGAGCATGGTTCCAACAGCAGGTTGGAAAACGGTTCCTGCCTATTCTATTGCCAAAGATGAACCGGATTATTACCTCAGCATGGGTTTAACTGCTGAGGCTGTTGCTAAAGAATACAATGTCAATCGGGAAGACCAGGATTTGTTTGCATACAACTCCCATATGAAAGCAAAAGCAGCAATCGGGAATGGATATTTTAAACCCGGCATACTTCCCATTAACATTGAAGAAGTATATCTTGATGCAAAAGGAAAAAAGCAAACAAAAAATTATGTGATAGATACTGATGAAGGCGTGCGTGCCGATACCAACACAGAATCGTTGTCTAAACTGAAACCTGCTTTTGCCGTAAATGGAACAGTTACTGCTGGTAACTCCTCGCAAACAAGTGATGGAGCTGCGTTTGTATTGGTGATGAGTGAAAGGTTGCTGAATCAACTTGGATTAAAACCCATTGCCCGTTTGGTGAATTGTGTTTCTGCCGGTGTACACCCACGCATCATGGGTATTGGTCCTGTAGAAGCAGTGCCAAAAGTATTGAAACAGGCAGGTATGAATTTGAATGATATTGATCTGTTTGAATTGAATGAAGCATTTGCATCGCAGGCATTGGCGGTCATTCGAAAACTTGAACTTAATCCTGATATAGTTAATATCAATGGCGGGGCTATTGCATTAGGTCATCCCCTTGGTTGTACCGGTGCAAAACTAACCATCCAGATCACCAATGATATGAAACGGCTCAACAAGAAATATGGCATTGTTACCGCCTGTGTTGGTGGTGGACAAGGAATTGCCGGTATCATTGAAAATATTACTTAGAGTTAATACGAATTTGAAAGAAAAGAGTGGTCATTGACCGCTCTTTTTATTTTACAAGCTGCAATACAGCGTTTTTATGAGATTATGGCTCTCCAAAAAACAGGAATATGGTTAAACTTTTTGTATTTTTAAAGTCTAACCACCGTATTTCCTTTCATATCTTAAACCAAATCTAATATGGATCGCAGAGAATTTTTGACTGCGGGTAAAAGGTCCAAACCTGCTTTATCAGCTAAAAAATCTTCAGGAGCAAGAACAAGTTCTGGGATAGCACCATACAGTGGTCCCTGGACCAAAAATGAAGTTGTGCATTTATTAAAACGTACAATGTTTGGTGCTAAACCTGCCGATGTGTTTTACTTCATGGGTAAAACCATGAGTGAAGCGATCGATGAATTACTTAATCCATTAGACACTCTTCCAACTCCTCCTTTAAAAGATTATGATGGTACGGGTGCCACAACGCCAGATAATGATGTAACAGCAGGAACTACCTGGATCAATAGTGTGAACAATGATGGAACTATTCAAAGCCGCCGAAGAGCTTCATTAAAAAAATGGTGGACAGGTATTATGATCAACCAGGATAGGAGTATCCGTGAAAAGATCACTTTATTTTGGCACAATCATTTTGCAACCGAAACTGTAGATGTAGGAAATGCCAACTTGATCTACAAACATGTAAATCTATTACGATCAAATGCATTAGGCAATTTTAAACAGATGGTTCGGGATATTACATTAGATCCTGCCATGTTAATTTATTTGAACGGGCGTTATAATACTGCAAGTGCGCCTGATGAAAATTATTCCCGTGAATTGCAGGAACTATTTACTATCGGGAAAGAAAACAATCCGAATTATTCAGAGAATGATGTGAAAGCTGCAGCCAGGGTATTAACCGGGTGGCAGGTGAATCAAAGTGTAAATACTTTTCCTTCTTACTTTACATCATCACGGCACGATGCTACTAATAAACAATTCTCGTCTTTTTATAACAACACTGTTATAACAGGCCGAACAGGTGCAACAGCAGGTGACCTGGAGCTAACAGATTTGCTCAACATGATCTTTAATAAAAATGTGGAAGTGTCCCGTTTTATTGCCAAAAAATTATATCGGTTTTTTGTACATTCTGAAGTTGATGCGGCTACACAATTGAATGTGATTGATCCTATGGCGCTTCAATTACGTTCCGGTAACTGGGAAATAAAACCTGTGCTTTCATTATTGTTAAAGAGCGAACATTTTTTTGATTATCTCAATCAGGGCGCACAGATCAAAGCCCCTTTAGATCATATTATTCCCATTTGCAGGGAATGGAATATTGTATTTCCCAATCCTGTTACAGAATATGCAGATGCGTATGGTATGTGGAATTATGTGATGTCAGTTGCTGCAAATGCACAACAGAATATTGGCGATCCTCCCAATGTTGCCGGCTGGCCTGCGTATTACCAGGCACCACAGTTTTATGAGTTATGGGTGAACACAGATACATTACCTAAACGCAATCAGTTCAGTGATCTCATGATCGGCAATGGGTATTCAAGAAACGGAAAGAAGATTGTCATTGATGCGGTAGAATTTACCAAAACACTCCCTAATGCAAGTGACCCCAATCAACTGATACTTGATGTGCTGGATATTATTTTTCAAATGCCATTATTACAAGCGTCAAGAGATCAACTGAAAAAAGATTTCTTACTGTCTGGTCAGGATCAGGATTATTACTGGACCAATGCATGGCAGGCCTACCTGGCAAGTCCTACAACTGCCAACTTTAATATTGTTAATCCAAGATTGCGTGGTTTATATAAATATTTTATGAACCTCGCAGAGTATCAACTTGCATAAGTTCAATGAAAAACTGTAATCATTAAACGATTATCATCATGAAACGCAGACAATTCCTACAAAATACAATTCCTGCCGCTATTCTTCCATCATTGGTTGATGGGTTTTCGGTAAAAGTGTTGGCTGATAATCCTATCATGTCGGCTTTGCTGAATACTTATGTTGAAACTGATCGTGTAATGGTGATCATTCAACTCAATGGTGGTAATGATGGATTGAACATGGTGATTCCTTTAGATCAGTATTCAAATTATTTTAATGCAAGAAGTAATATCGCTATTGCACAAAACAAAGTACTTGCATTAACAGGAACAAGTGCAGTTGGTCTGCATCCTTCAATGACGGGTTTGCAATCATTATACAATAATGGCAAGTTGCGTTTGGTACAGGCTGTTGGTTATCCCAATCCTAACTTCTCCCATTTCCGTGCAACAGATATCTGGATGAGTGCATCCGACAGTAACCAGGAACTTACCAGTGGGTGGAGTGGCCGCTACTTAAATGATCAGTATCCAAATTATCCCGTTGGTTATCCCAATAACAATATGCCTGATCCATTAGGTATTCAAATCGGTTCAACAACCTCACTAACTTTTCAGGGACCGAGTGTAAATATGGGCATCAGCATTACCAGTGCTACTAATTTTTATAATCTCATCAATGGTATACAGGATCCTGCACCAAATACACCTGCAGGCGATGCATTAAAATATGTTCGGTTGGTTGCATCGCAAAGTAATTTATATGCAACACGTATTGTTGCTGCAGCCAATGCAGTTCCAACACAGGGAACTTACCCAACCGGTAATACACTTGCCGATCAATTAAAGATTGTTGCAAGATTAGTAAAGGGCGGTTTAAAAACAAGGGTGTATATGGTAAGTATGGGTGGTTTTGATACACACTCATTACAAACTAATACGGATACTTCTACAGGTACACATGCTACATTAATGCAACGTTTAAGTGATGCCATTAAAGCATTCCAGGACGATTTACAAGGCTTGGGTGTAGCAGATCGTGTTATGGGAATGACGTTTTCGGAGTTTGGCCGTCGTGTAAAATCAAATGCAAGTGTTGGAACCGATCATGGTGCTGCAGCTCCTTTATTTGTTTTTGGAAACAAAGTAAACCCGGGCATAACAGGTGTTAATCCAACAATACCTGCTAATGCAACAGTGAATGATAATATACCCATGCAATACGATTTCAGAAGTGTGTATTCAACTTTATTGCAAAACTGGTTTTGTGTTGATAACACAACTTTGCAAACAATCATGCTACAGAATTTCCAGCAACTGGGATTGTGTGCAAATGGAAGCTGTTTAAATCCTACAGGAGTTAATAATGTAAATAATTCCGGTATTTCATTGATCTCAAATTATCCAAATCCTTTTACTCAAACTACAACGATCAGTTTCACTACGCAAGGCGGACATACATTAATACAAATTATTGATGCATTAGGACGTGTATTAAAAACGCCGGTTGATCGTGAATATGTGCCTGGTACCTACCAGATAAGTTTTGATTCTTACGCATTACCAACAGGTGTTTATTATATGCGTTTGCAGAATGAATCTGTTCAGCAGGTGAAGCCAATGTTGAAAGTGAGATAAACAGCTTTAAAGTTTTTTTTGAAAGAACGAAGCTTGGTTTTATATTTGCAACGTTGTTTCAAAAAAATTTAATGAAAATATTCCTTCTTTTCATCCTTCTTTCCGTTTGCGTATTTCATACTTACAGTCAAAATAAAACAGCTTCTTTTAAGGGAACTGTTGTGAATAGCCTTAACCAGGAATCGTTACCTGGCGCATCAGTTTATATACCCGATCTGCGGAGAGGAACCATTGCAGATGCAAAAGGTAAATTCAATTTGAAAGATATTCCTGAAGGCAATCATTTGATAGAAATTTCTTTTAGCGGTTTCAGCAGTCATGTAGAAACAATCTTTATCACAGGTGATAAGGAGCAGGAGTTTCAATTAAAGCCAACCATTGCTGAAAATGATGAAGTAGTTGTAACGGGTGTTTCAACAGCCACTTCTTTAAAGAAAATGACAACACCTGTTGTGGTAATGCGGAAGCAGGAATTATTGCAAACAGGATCTGCCAACATTATTGAAGCATTGACAAAAAAACCTGGCATCAGTCAAATGGGAACAGGCCCGGCTGTAAGTAAACCCGTGATTCGGGGATTGGGATACAACAGGGTAGTAGTGATCAATGATGGATTAAGACAGGAAGGCCAGCAATGGGGTGATGAACATGGAATTGAAGTAGATGAATACAGTATTCAGAAAGCTGAAATTTTAAAAGGACCTGCATCACTGATGTATGGATCGGATGCAATTGCCGGTGTTATCAACTTTATTACAAATGCACCGATAGCAGAAGGAAATATCAAAGCAAACCTGTTCAGTAATTATCAAACCAATAACCGACAGCGTGGATTGTTTGGAAATATTGCCGGGAACAAAAATGGGTTTTCGTTTAATGCCTATGGTTCATTGAAAGCGGCCGGTGATTATGAAAATAAATATGACGGATATGTTTTCAACTCCAAGTTCAATGAAAAAAATGCTGGTGGGTTTGTAGGATTAAATAAAAAATGGGGCTACAGTCATTTAGTGTTCAGCACATTTAATCAGCAACTTGGTTTAGTGGAAGGACAAAGAGACAGCAATGGAAAATTTATCAAATTTGGCGGCACAGCATTAGAAACGTTTGCAACTGATGCCGACTTTAAATCAACCCATCCCTTAATTCCATATCAGCATATCATCCATCAAAAACTGGTGAGCGATAACAGCTTTTTTATGAAAGCTGGCAAACTCAATCTTAATATTGGTGTGCAGCGGAATCAGCGAATGGAGTTTGGCAATGCAGAAGCTCCAGCTGAAAAGGGGTTGTATTTTGATTTAAAAACCATTAACTATACTGCACAATATCATTTGAATGCATATCATGACTGGAAACTTTCTGTTGGTGCCAGTGGCATGAATCAACAAAATACAAATAAGGGTAATGAAGCCATTATCCCCGATTACAAATTGAACGATGCAGGTGCGTTTGTCTTTGCTCAAAAGAAATTAAAGAAACTGAATTTAAGTGGCGGGTTACGATTTGATCATCGAACTATACAAGGAGCCGAGATGAAAGACGGATCTGATATCAAGTTTGAATCGTTTAAAAAAACTTATTCCAATCTGTCTGCAAGCGCAGGATTTACTTATGAATTTCCAAAAGCTGTATTGCTCCGTTTCAACCTGGCAAGGGGTTTCAGGGCACCGAATATGGCCGAACTAAGCAGCAATGGTGCACATGAAGGAACCAATCGATACGAAACGGGCAATAAAAATTTGCAATCTGAAATCAGTTTCCAGGTTGATGCAGGTATTGAATTAAACACCGAACATCTTTCTCTTACTGCATCATTCTTTAACAACGCCATCAATCATTATATCTTTTTTGAAAAAGTGCCTGCTTTGGCAGGCGGAGATTCGCTTGTTACGGTAGATGGAAATGATTTTTATTTGTTCCGTTTTGTACAGCAGAATGCAAATCTATATGGCATGGAACTATCAGTTGATATTCATCCGCATCCTTTGGATTGGTTACATATTGAAAACTCATTTTCATTTGTGCGTGGATTACTTTCAAAGCCAATAGAAGGCAATCGGAATATCCCTTTCATTCCGGCAGCCCGTTTGTTAAGCGAACTTAGATTTGATTTGTTTCAACAACAAAAGACATTCTTGCGTAATACTTATTTCAAAGTAGAACTGGATCATAATTTTGTACAACTGCATGCTTTCACTTCTTTTAATACAGAAACCAGGACAGCTCCTTATACATTATTAAATGCAGGTTTAGGCACAGACATTACAAGAAAAGGAAAAACCATCATCAGCCTTTATATAGTAGCAGCAAACCTGACTGATCTTGCTTACCAAAATCATCTCAACCGTTTAAAGTATACTGATATAAATCCGGCAACTGGAAGAACAGGTGTGTTCAATATGGGAAGAAATTTCAGCTTCAAAGTAAATGTTCCGTTGGAGTTTTCGTGGGAGTAAAATTTAAGTTGTGATGAACTCACTTTACTTTTATTGTGATGAAGTTGTAAATTGAAGCATGGAATTACCAATCAACACACCCGCCTTGTTATTCCCCGCCATTACATTGCTCATGTTGGCTTATACCAATCGTTTTCTTGCACTGTCTTCTTTGGTTAGAAGGCTGCATGATGAATATAACAAGCAGGAGCAAAGCGCTTCTATTCATAAACAGATCAGCAACCTGCGTGTACGCATTAGCATGATAAGGAATATGCAGGCTTTAGGAGTGCTCAGCTTTCTGTTATGTGTAATCTGTATGTACCTGATCTTCCGCAATTTTGTTACGGCAGCTAACTGGATCTTTGCACTCAGTTTACTCAGCCTGCTCGTATCACTTATTTTTTCTTTACTTGAAATCATCCTGAGCACAAGAGCGATTGATGTGGAGTTAAGCGATATGGAATTGGGCAGACGTAATATGATAAAACATATTCTTGATACAGAGGAAGATGATAAAATATAACAAAGCCCATCCGGGTTGCACAGGCCCATCAAAAGAATTTAGTGAACTTTATAAGTCTTTAATCAATAATCAAATTTCTGAGGCTCAGATGTTTCATAGTCTTCGTTATATCTAACAAAAAAGTAGAGATAAATAGTTCGGCTTAACCGCATGATCCATGGTTGAAGTACAACCAGCATAATTGAATTCAATCCCAGCCACCAGAAAACTTTATTATCATCAATAGAAACACCAATCAATACCCACCACGCAACAAAAGTTGCAACAGAAATAGCAACAGTTAACGCATAACTCACATAACCTGTACCATACCAAAAGCCGGGCTCCATATCAAATTTCTGTTTGCAAACTTCACATTCAGCATGCATATCAAACGTATGTTTGAAATTATAAGCACTGAAGTCTTTAAATAATTTTCCTCTTCTGCAACGTGGACAACTCATCGTCAAAATGCTCCATAAATAATTTGGCCGTGGCTTGGAAGCACTCATACTGTAAATTTTTGCAAAGGTAAGTGATAACAAATCCCATTAAAGTGATTTCTATCACTGAATCATATCATGATTGTTAAAACTTCATTGAACAGTGGCTGCAATTTTTTTACGTTCACCAATTTGCTGACGCCACATGGCGTAATACAAACCTTTTTCTTCCAACAAATCGAGGTGAGAACCTGTTTCAACCACATCACCACCTTCCAATACATAAATCCTGTCGGCATGCATAATGGTTGAAAGCCGGTGTGCAATTAAAATAGTGATCTGGTTACGTTGCGATGAAATATCACGGATAGTAGAAGTAATTTCTTCTTCAGTAATTGAATCGAGTGATGAAGTGGCTTCATCAAAGATGAGTAATCTTGGTTTGCGTAATAAAGCACGGGCAATGGATAAACGTTGTTTTTCACCTCCACTTAATTTCAAACCACCTTCACCAATCATGGTATCCAATCCTTTCTCAGCTCTTGATAATAAACGCTGGCAACTGGCTTTGTTCAACACATCTCTCAGCAAATCATCATCAGCAGCAGGATTCACAAACAATAAATTTTCTTTGATGGTACCGCTGAACAATTGTGTATCCTGTGTTACAAAACCAATCTGGTTGCGCAGGTCTTCAAAGTTGATTGAGTTTTCATCCATACCATTGTATAAAATACTTCCTACCTGCGGACGATATAAACCAACCAGCAATTTCATTAATGTTGTTTTACCTGATCCCGAAGGACCAACAAATGCAACTGTTTCACCCACTTTTACATTAAAGTTGATATTGGAAATGGCGTTCTGTCCCGCAGTTTGATGTTTAAATGAAACTGTTTTAAACTGAAGTGTTTCAATTTTTCCCAGGTGCTGTGGTTTTGCAGGAGTTGATTCTGGTTTCTTTTCCATCAGTTTATGAAAATTGGTGATGGATGCTTCTGCTTCACGATAAGAAAGCAGGATGTTGCCAATTTCCTGCAATGGCCCAAACACAAAGAATGAAAAGATCTGCATGGTTACTAACTGGCCTGCATCCATTTTACCATCATAGATCACCCACATCAGCATAAATAAAATCACCTGCCTCAATGTATTTACAAATGTGCCTTGTACAAAACTGATGCTGCGGATACGTTTTACTTTAGTTAATTCAAGACCCAGAATTTTGAAAGTGTTCTGATTCAACCTTGTTACTTCCTGTTCTGTTAAGCCCAAACTTTTTACCAGTTCAATGTTACGGAGACTTTCAGTTGTTGCACCAGCAAGTTGTGTGGTTTGCGCAACAATTACTTTTTGTACTGCCTTTACTTTTTTACTGAGTGCATTGGATATGATGATGAGTAAAATTATGCCGCCGAAATAAATAAACGGTAAAGTCCAGTGAATGGAAGAAGCATAAATGGAAACAATGACGATACCGATGATAACAGGAAAAAGAATATTAATAAAAGCAGAAACAAACTTTTCTGTGTCGGTTCTTACTTTGGTTAAGATAGAAAGCGTTTCGCCGCTACGTTGATCTTCGAAATCCTGGTAAGGAAGTTTCATGGCATGTTGTAACCCATCAGTAAAAACTTTTGTACCGAATTTTTGTGTGGTGAGATTTTGAAAATAATCCTGGAAGGCTTTTGCAATACGGCTGACCATGGCAACGCTGATAGAAAGTGTAAGCACAAACAATACACCCGGTTCTTTCCATGTAAAAGAAGTAAAGAATCTGTTCCAGTCGAAATTATGTGTGGGCGGTTTTTCAATACCCTGGTGCTGGTTAGCAAGATTAATGAGTTTGCCAAACAGGATCGGATCGATCAATGAAAACCCAATATTGATGGCAGCCAATGCCATCGTTAAAGAGATCAAGCCTTTATAAGGCGTTAGATATTTGATGAGGAGCTTCATAATAAAAGTAATGAGCGGTTCAAAGTTTGAACCATCTTTTAAAAATAAGACAAGTTTACAGGAAATACCTTTACTGATGAATTAACGAGCGATAGGTATTTGGATATACTGTCATTTCCTGGTGAAAAATCTTGGGATGGCAGATATAGGCCTTCACCAATTCGTTCTTTGCAGCATAAGACAGAGCATTATCTGCCGGAAAAGAAACGGGTGTTTGCAACCTGGTTAATTTTTCTGCACCCTTCAAGGTTAAAGCAAACGAATGTGTCATATCATGAAAACCGGATTTGCTGATATGTTTTGAAATTTTCATGGGATACAGGTTCTTCACCATCTTCTGATTCCATTTCAGCAATTTCAATGCACTCAATACATGGTAAAAACGCTGTTTGCCTTTACGACGTCTTTCATTTTTATCATAACCCAAATACAACAATTCCCAGTCTTTGGGTAATTCGTTGAAGATAACCGGAATGAAAGGAAATGTATTTTCATCGGGCACCACATCATCTTCAAACACCAACACCTTTTCGTATTTATTTTCAATAATGAGTTGCCATAGATTTTTATGACTTAACGCACAGGCCACTTCGCCATGTGTCATCTCTTTATCGTAACGGTGAAATTGCTTTGCTTTTTTTTCACTGTACAGCCCTTGCTGTTTCAGTTCTTCCATTGAATGCTCCTGTTTGTCAATACCATAAAAGAATTCAAAATTCAAACCCTTTAATCGTTCTTCAATCTGTTGTTGTCTTTCTGTAGCACGGGTAATGGTAACAACAAAAATCCTGTCGAAGTATTGATTGAGGAATTGGAAATATTGAAGCGATGATTGCATTTGCCCTGCAAAGATGAGGAATTTTAGCCAGCCCAGCCTTCCCTGTCTAAACTTCTGTACTGGATGGCCTCGGCCAGGTGTTCTATTTTAATATCAGCACTTTGCGCCAGGTCGGCAATGGTGCGGCTTACTTTTAAAATTCGATCATAAGCACGGGCACTGAGGTTGAGTTTATCCATAGCTGCTTTCAGTAATGTTTGCCCGGCCTGGGTAATCACACAAATTTCTCTCAGTTGTTTACTGCTCATTTGTGCATTGGCATAAATGCCATCAACACCTTTATATCGTTCTGCCTGAATTTCTCTTGCAATGATCACCCGTTCACGAATGGTTGCTGAAACTTCACTGTTTTCAACTCTTGACAGTTCACTGAAAGGAACCGGTGTTACTTCCACATGCAGATCAATACGATCTAACAGTGGTCCTGAAATTTTATTGAGATATTTCTGCACTGCACCGGGCGGACAGGTGCATTCTTTTTCGGGATGATTATAAAAACCACAGGGGCATGGATTCATGGAAGAGATCAACATAAACGATGCAGGAAAATCAATAGCGATCTTTGCTCTTGAGATGGTTACTCTTCTTTCTTCCATTGGCTGACGCATCACTTCCAGTACCGTTCGTTTAAACTCAGGTAATTCATCTAAGAACAACACACCATTATGTGCCAATGAAATTTCACCCGGCTGCGGATTGGTTCCTCCACCAACTAATGCAACATCACTGATCGTATGATGTGGTGAACGAAAAGGTCGTTTCGATATCAATGTTGAATTCTCAGGTAACTTACCAGCAACACTGTGGATCTTTGTTGTTTCCAATGCTTCCTGCAAACTCAACGGGGGAAGAATAGTTGGCAAACGCTTGGCCAGCATGGTTTTGCCGGCACCGGGCGGACCGATCAGGATGGCATTATGACTTCCTGCTGCCGCAATTTCCAATGCCCGTTTAATATTGTTTTGTCCTTTAACATCGCTGAAATCAATTTCATATTCATATTGCGAATTGAAAAATTCTTCTCTAGTATTGACAACAGTTGGCTGCAAAGAAGTTTCGTCTTTAAAAAAATTGATAACATCATTGATATGCTCCACTCCATACACATGCAGGTTATTGACCATGCCAGCTTCCTTTGCATTTTGTTTGGGAACAATCAATCCTTTAAAATTTTCTTTGCGGGTCTGTATGGCAATAGGTAACGCTCCTTTGATGGATTGAATAGTTCCATCTAAACTCAGTTCACCCATGATAACGTAGTCGGATAAACGTTCAGGATTTTCTATTTGTTCAGTTGCACCAAGGATGCCGATAGCGATAGCCAGATCAAATGCAGTTCCTGTTTTGCGGATATCTGCAGGGGCAAGATTCACCACCACTTTTGTTCGTGGATAATAGTGACCCGTTGTTTTAAGAGCACTTTCAATGCGTTGTTCACTTTCTTTTACAGCACTGTCGGGTAAACCCACCATAAAAAACTTTTGCCCGCCGCTTACATTTACCTCCACCGTAATGGTCATGGCATTTACACCATATACAGCGCTTCCAAAGGTTTTAACGAGCATGCAGTTGATTGATTAGTTGAAGTGCTGACAAGGTAATAAGAAATTTGAACAATGTGAAAGCAGATAGAAACACGAACCTGCCTGTCGGCAGACAGGTTACACGAATGAAGACGAATTAAAGCAGATATCTGTTTAAATATGAAATTAATTCGTGGAAATTTGTGTAATTCGTGGCTTACAATTTCTCCAGCATCTCCACCACCTTTTCCCTCTTCAAAATCAAATAACCAAAACGATCATTGCTGATGCCTTCTTTTAATTGATAACTGAATTCCAGTTGTTCATCAGTTGCAGTAGTTTCAAAATAGCGGAACGAAATATTGGGATAGGGTTTCAGCTCTTCGCCAATTTCATACAAATGTGTAGAAAGAATAAATAACGAATTTTTGATCTTGAGGAAACCTTTGATCACTGCTGTACTGCAATGCATAGCATCCTGTATATTGGTTCCTTTAAATAATTCATCAATCAAGACCAACCATTTGCGCCCATCAGTAATTTTGATGACGGTATTTTTTACACGTTGCACTTCATTGTAAAAATAACTTTCCCCTTTTACAATATTATCCTGCACCTGGATATTACTCAGCAATCCGTCAAACAAACTCAATTCCATGGAGGCAGCGGGTACACCCATTCCCAAATGCGCCAGGTAAACGGCACAACCAACAGATTTGATGAATGTACTTTTCCCCGCCATATTGGCCCCTGTTAAAAATAAAAAATTTGCTTTGGGATTGAGTGTGATATTGTATGCAACAGGTGTTTGCAATAAGAGGTGATACAAACCGGTTGCCTGTATCATCGGTTCATCACTTTCTATCATGGTTGGAAAATGCAAATCGAATTTTGTTACGGCTGTTGCCATACTGTAATACGCATCGAGTTGTTGATACAGATCGATCAATGTTTCAGCATCCTGTTTAAAGTCATAACGCAGGTAATGACCATAGCGCAGCATTTTTGCAGGCGATAGTTTTTTTACTTTATCTGCTGCAATGATCTGTTGCACTTTATCATCCTTTAACCGTTTCCTGATTTCAACAACAATTCTTGCAATTATGGTGGAAGCATCGTCGCTGGTTAATATTTGCTGCAATTGCTGCATGCCTTTTAAGAAGTCGATGAAATGACTGACACTGTAACGGACCAATCCATAATCCGGTGTATCAAATACTTTGTATAAAAATGCAGGAACAGGTGAATGACTGTCAGGGATTTTATCAAACGGGTACCCGTAAAATTTCTGCATAACAATGATAGTACCGTTGGTGATCTGTGCTGGCCAAGTATGCAGCGCAGGTATGATTTGTTTGATTGCTTTTTGTGTTTGTTCAATTTTTTCAAGCTGATGATGCGGATGTGTCAACAGGTATTGCAACCGTTCTTTACCACCATCGGTTTTGCAAAAATTGATACGGTGCAGCAATGAATATTTTTCTTCATTGTTGAAAATTGAAAGATCGTAGTATGTTACTTTATCTATCTCCATTAGCCCTCCCTGCCTCCCGGAGGGGAGGAGTGAAAAATTATCGTTGAAATTTTAATCGTTGTCCTTTTTCCGATTCATTGATATGACCATTTTCAAAAATAAGGTTGCCATTTACAAATGTATGTGTAATGCTTGCCGGAAATGTAAATCCCTCTAATGGGCTCCATCCGCACTTATATAAAATATTTTCTTTTTTCACGGTTGAAGATTGATCCAGGTCAACCAATACCAAATCTGCATGATAGCCTTCACGGATATAACCTCTTTCCTTGATCTGAAAACAGGTGGCCACAGCATGACTCATTTTCTCAGCTATCTTTTCTAAGGAAATCATTCCTTGTTTATAATAATGCAGCATCAATAACAGCGGATGTTGCACCAATGGTAAACCTGCATGTGTTTGTTCATAGGTTCCCTGCTTCTCTTCCCATGTATGCGGTGCATGATCGGTTGCTATTACATCTAAGCGGTCATCAAGCAATGCAATCCATAAGGCTTCTTTATTTTCTTTTCCTTTTATAGCAGGGTTGCATTTGATTTGATAACCCAGCGTTTCATAGTCATCGGCTGTAAAATGTAAATGATGCACACATACTTCACTGGTAATTCGTTTTTCTTTCAAGGGCATCATATTGCCAAACAACTCAAGCTCTTTGGCTGTGCTGATATGCAGAATATGTAAACGGGTATTGTATTGCCTTGCAATCTGTATGGCCATGAGTGAAGATTCATAACAGGCATCAACGCTGCGGATACTTGGATGATCAGCAGCAGTTAATTCTCCTTTCTCAGCTTTGATACGAGCATAATTATCTTTAATGATGCTTTCACTTTCGCAGTGTGTGGCAATGAGGATTTCACTTTCACGAAAAACTTTATCGAGTGTGTTATAATTATCAACCAGCATATTACCTGTGCTGGCGCCCATAAATATTTTGATACCGCAGATATCATTTTTAAAATCATTTGCCTTTAATGTATCATCTGCACTCTGGTTGCTGGTGCCCATATAGAACGAATAGTTGGCCAATGAACTTAGTGAAGCAATTTTATATTTCTCTTCCAGCAATTCCAGGTTCAATGCATTGGGAATGGTATTGGGCATTTCCATAAACGAGGTAACACCACCAGCAACTGCTGCTCTTGCTTCGGTATAAATGCTGGCCTTATGTGTTAAGCCGGGTTCACGGAAATGTACCTGGTCGTCAATGACACCTGGAAATAAATACTTTCCTTCAGCGTTTATTTCTGTAACATTGGAACTAAAGTGTATAGAGGAAGCTATTTTTTCAATCCGGCCATTCAAAATCAACACATCATTCGCCTGGATGGTTCCTTCATTTACAATCAAACAATTCTTTAGCAGATAATTTTGCATAATTCCATTTTTAATACACAAATACGATCTTTACCAGTATCGTCGGTATAACTTATTTTTACCATTAAATAACAACCTCATGCAATTTAGCAAATGCAGTCTTTCTCTGGCCTTTCTTGCAATATCCTTTTTTTCTGCTGCTCAAAGCAGCTATCTGCAACAAAATTCAAAGCACCTTCATTTTATTGACAGGCTGGAGATCAAAACGGGCACCATCAGTGATCTTAATTTCACTGCCACCAAGCCTTATGATCGCAGGTATGCGGTTGAATGGCTGGGTGCCAAAGCCGATTCCATGTTGAAGATAACTCCCTTGTTTTATAACACTGATACAGCATTAAGGTTGAGTAAAGTGGATCAGTTCAACCTGCGGAGCTTATATCTCAATAACCAGGAATGGGTAAAAGGCGATCGTAGTATTTTCAACAGCAGGAAACCTTTCCTCAAAAAATTTTATAAAACACCTGCAAGTTTTATTGAAAAAT
>JANMOR010000722.1:0-7338 GCA_031369435.1 Chitinophagaceae bacterium | reverse complement strand
GGATAGGGATTGCATATTTGTTGTTGCAGTCTTGTTAGAATTGATGAAGGTTAGCACTATTAAATATTAATAAAATTTTCATTTTATATTACCGTATCAAATTCACCGTTCCTTTTTTAATAATCGTCTTGCCTAAATAATCGGTTCCACGCACCATCCACACATAAGTACCTGGCTCCTGTAAAATACCTTTGTAAGTTCCGTTCCATCCTTTTTGCAAAGTAGTGGTAGCAAAGATTTCATTCCCCCATCTATTAAACACACGAAAATAATCGAGTTTGGAAATGCCTACTGCAATGGGAACAAATTCATCGTTGAGATGATTGGCATCGGGAGTAAAAGCAGTAGGCACAAAAATATCCGGCGCTGTTTTAAAAATGCGGATGTTGATAGTGTCAAATGCAAAACATCCTTCAGCGGTAGTTGCAAGTACAATATAAGAGAAGCGTTCAACTGTATTGTCAAACACTACAACTGGATCAGGAATATCAGGATTGGATAAATAAGCAGAAGGCATCCATTGATAATACAATGCACCGGTTGCTTTTAATTGCAATGGCTGCTTAACAACAACGGCTGTATCATTTCCTGCAAATGCAATAACAGGTGGAATGACTCTTACCAGCACCGTATCAAAAACCGGTTTGGGACAGCCCAATATATCGGTGCCACGTAAAATAAAACTGGTTGTACCAATTGGATATGCAAATGTTGTTGCTCCTGTTGGCGTACTCACAAATCTTGCCGGCGACCATAACCAGTTGCTTGCAGTTCCATTGGCGGTTAAAGTTGCAGTATCAGCAAAACAAATGTCTTTATCAATTCCTGCATTTACAACTGGGTATGGAATGGTTGTTACAGTTACAGTTGCAGAAGCTTTACATTTTCCAATACTTGAAACAACTGTAAATGCTGTTGATGGAGCTGTTGCTGTAGCAACTGCATTTTTAATAGTTGGATTGGTAAATAAATTCGGCGGGCTCCACGCATAATACAATCCATCACTGGTTGGGCGAAGAGTAAGTGAATCGCCCCGGCAAATGGTTGTGTCTTTTGGAGCAATGAGTGTAACAAAATTCTTTACATCAACAATTACTGAATCGGTATTAAAACAACCTGGAGCCAATGTAACCGTTACATAATATTTTGTTCGCACATCCGGACTTACTAACGGGTTGGCAATAGTTGTATTGCTGATATTGTAAGCAGGGCTCCATTGAAAGGTGCCCTGTGCAAATGCATTCAACTGTAAGGTATCAATAGAACAGATCAATGTATCATTAGTTACCTGGATGGGAGGCTTGTCGGTAATGGTTACAATTCTTGTTGCTGTATCTAAGCAACCTTTTGTGCTTCCTACAACCAATCGAACAGTATAATTTCCATTGATGGGATAACTGTATTGAGGATTACGAAGGATGGATACATCATTTGTTGTATTGAGATTTCCAAAGTCCCAGCTCCATGAATTAGGTGATCCATAAACTGATCGTGTGGTATCCCTGAATTGTATGGGTACATTTTTACATCCGTCAAAAGCTGCAAAGCCCGGAAAGAAACCGGGATAGATAAATACTTTTGAATAAGAAGTATCGGTACAAACTTCACCACGATTCACAATCAACATCACATTATATACCCCTGTATCTGTATAAGGATAAGTGGGTGTTTGAGCAGTGGAGGTGTCTGTTGTTGAATTGAATACACCAAAGTCCCAATACCAGCTTCTTATTTCATTGCTGGGTGTAAGGTTTTGAAATGTTTGTGAAAAACCATCACAGGTACGGTTATCAACCGGCAGTTCTGCATCAGCAAAATCACAATCAGATATACGTACCACAAAATCTTTACGGTGTTCGGAAATCCGAACACCCAACCGCCATTCTGTAATACAAACATTCACCACAAAAAATGAAGCACCGCTACTGTTCACTGTTCCTGTTGGTGCAATACCGGAAATAACACCTGTTACAGGATTGATATCCACATCAATTCCTAATGGATCAGTTCCCGAAAAACCGTTTGTATAATTCAATGCAGTATAAGGTGGTGGTAAAGGTTTGCGGTTATTGGCATTGTTAACACCCGGGCTGCTGAAGGCATCGCAAAAACTATAACTTAAAGAATCAACCGCATCAGGATCCCTTGCACTGAAGGGCAATGTAAAACGTTTGTTACGGCATACCAGTACGGTGTCTTTTAAATCAAAAACAGGACTAGAATTTTTATTGTTTAAACCTAACACATTGGTGCCGGGAATATTGGTCACATAAGTTGCACCGGTACCTCCACTATTGATATTGGATAAGCCATTGATGCGGCAGCAGGTTTGATACGAAATGGTATAACCGGTAATATTTGATGCAAGCTCCACAGTGGTTGAATATAATGCAACTTCATAACAAACAGTTGGGGCATTTACAATACATACATACGGACTTTGTAAAGTAATACTGTTGAAAGAAGTACGAGGCGCAAATACACTATCAATATAAGTCGCATTACTGCCATTAATAAACACGCCCAATATTACATTTAAAGGAAGATCAGGAGGTGCTTGTCCGTTAGGGTTGTTGATAGGATGGCAATCCCTGAACAACCGCAATGTTACTTCAAACAAACTGGAACCGTTTGCAACACCGGGTCCTATATAACGGTAATACAATTCTCCGCCTGATATATGACCGGCTTTTGAAGACTGCACTCCACAAATGATCAGCAGAATAAAAAGAAGTTTCTTCATATTGTTTAAACAAGGGCCGGATGCTGTTTTAATTGCTGTACAGTTTTGATGAATTCATCGATACATTCATTGAGTTCATCGGTGGCTTCCAGCATTCCCATATGAGCAATGCCCTTTACAAGTTTTACTTTACAAACAACAGGCAATGAAGTTTGTTCAATGGCATCCTGCGGGTTAACTGCTTTATCTTCTTCCCCAATAAAAAATAAAACAGGTAAGGTTGATTTTTTTAAAACCTGTGTTCTGTCGGGCCGGTTGATCATGGCTTCATAATAAGCAATCAAGACTTCTTTGCTGAATTGTTTGCCTTGCTCAATCAATTCATCTACCTGTTCTTTATGTTGTTGATTAAATTTTTCTGCAAATAATTTTGGAATAGTTGTTTTAATAAATTCAAATGCATCGTGCTCACTGATAAAGTCAATTGATTTACGGCGTGCTTCTTTTTTCTCTTCGTTATCAGCATAAGCAGAAGAATGAATCAAACCAAATGCAAGTAAGGAAGAAGGATATTTTTCTGCGAAAGCCAATGTAATATATCCACCCATTGAATGACCCAGCATGATACAGGTGCTGATGTTTTCTGCATCCAATATTTGTTTGATGTCGTCTGCAAAATCTTCAATGGAAATTGGTTTGTCATCAATCAAGGAAGCACCTGATCCTCTCAGGTCGGGGACAATCAATTGATATTTATTTTTTAAAAAGCTGACCTGCTTATTCCAGATGCGGCTGTCTTCCGCAAAACCATGAAGTAATAAAATGGGTTCACCTTTACCATATAGTGAATAAGAGAGGGTGCTGTTAAGGGTAGCTATGATTTTTTGCATAACAGGAAGTTACAAAAAATAAAGCGGAGCTATGAGTTTTACGAAGGTTAAGATTTTGTTTTTTTCTGAATAAGTAAAAATTAAAGCCTGAGCAGGCTGGGTACACTAAAAGATTTCATCAATCAAGGTTCTTTCGGTATTCTTTCACACATATTTCTTTAAATGGCTGATTTGTTTTTATTACTGAACCGGTAATAGAACCCATACAGGATCAACAGTACTGCAAGTACAAGTGACAGTTTGCTGATGAGATCGCCAAAACGCACATAAAATGTTTTTTTATTGTTGACAGGTACATGCATTTTAATAGCAGCTTCTGTCCACCAGGGTTGCGGTTCTAATATATTTCCAGTTGCATCTATAAAACAACTGATGCCTGTATTGGCACTTCTTACAATCCATTTTCTTGTTTCAATGGCACGGAGCTTTGCATAGAGCAAATGATGCTTGTGGCCGGGCGTGTTGCCCCACCATCCATCGTTGGTGATGATAGCAATAAGGTTAGCATCATTGGCAATATACCTGCTCATGTATTCGCCATAAATACTTTCATAACAAATAGCTGGTGCAATTACATAACCGTTTGTTGTTGCAACAGGAGTTCTTTCTGTTTGTCTTGCATAACCACCGGTAGTACCACCCAGTTTTTCAAACACCGGCCCAAGGAATAATAAAAAGCGTGGCAAAGTTTCCACTCCCGGCACTAACATTGATTTGTGATAAAAGTTTCTTGCACCATTACTATCGAGCAAAACACTTCCATTATATACTTCATAAAAGTTGGTTGTTCCATCAATAGGTCTTGCAACATTTGAAACTTTTTCGTTGAAGAGACGATAACTTTCAATGCCTGTAAACAAATTCAGTTTGGGATGCCGGCGTAAGAAATCAAATAATGGATTCAGGAAAAAATTCAGTTTTAGTGTTGTTTCATCAAAACCATTGGGAGCGTATAAAGCCGTTTCGGGCCATACCAATAAAGTGGTGTTGCTGTCAACTTTTGATTCGCTGAGGCGGATCAGTTTCTGCAGCTGCGCTTCGAATGTTCCTGTTGATAGTTTTTCATAAGGATCGATGTTAGGTTGAATGATGACGATGTTCGACATGGGATGTACGATGTTAGATGTACGATGTTCGTTACTCCGAATTTTTGTGATGAGTAATGAAATGCCCAATGGCAAAACTAATATAGCTGCAACTGTTACCGCTTTCCACTTTCGTATATCGTGTATCGTACTTCTTACATCAAAAAAGAATCTGAACAGCAATACATTCACTATCAAGATCCACAAACTTCCGCCGCTTGTTCCTGTATATTCATACCATTGTACCCAATCGGTTCTTGATGCAAATACATTTCCCAATGTGAGCCAGGGCCAGCTGAGTCCCCAATCCTGCAAATGCAGATATTCAAATGCTAACCAGAAAATAATGAAGGATGAATAACCGATGAGTGCACCAAAACGATTTTTCATGAATCGAAAGCCCATCCAAGGAATACACATGAGTAAACTGTTGACGAAGATTGCCAGCCACGCACCAACCATTGATGCATTCCAGATCCACCAGGTGGTGGAAATATTCCAAACAAACAAAGCAAGATATATGAGGCCAAAATATTTTAGTCTTGATAAATTGAATTGCTCAAGGATGAATAATGGAATGAAAGCAATGAAGATGGCGACAGTAATACTTGTCATGGGCCATGCAAGAAATAATAAAAGACCGGAGAGCAGGGAAAGAAAAAGCGGTTGATATTTTTTCAAGCGAGTGGTTTTTTGTAAAAATAGGAATGCCGGACTAAACTATCCGGCATTCTCTATGTTAAAAGATTTCGATCTGTTAATTCTGTTTTGCGGTTACTAACGGGAATAATTAGGGCTCTCCTTTGTAATGATCACATCATGTGCATGGCTTTCTTTCATACCTGCATTGCTGATCTTAATAAACTGTGCTCCCTGTAATTCCTTGATTGTTTTTGCACCACAGTAACCCATTCCTGCACGCAGGCCGCCGGTGTACTGATGAACAATTTCATTTACATTTCCTTTAAACGGTACCCTGCCTTCAATTCCCTCAGGTACTAATTTTTTAATGCCATCTTCTGCATCCTGGAAATAACGATCGCCACTGCCTTGCTGCATAGCACCGATGGATCCCATGCCACGGTATTGTTTGAATTTTCTTCCTTCATAAATAATTGTTTCGCCGGGGCTTTCTTCCGTTCCAGCAAATACACTTCCCATCATTACAGTTGAAGCACCTGCTGCCAATGCTTTTACAAGATCGCCTGTATAACGGATACCCCCATCAGCAATAACCGGAATTCCTTTTACTTTCAAAGCATGTGCAGCTTCCATAATAGCGGTGAGTTGTGGAACACCTGTTCCTGCAACAATCCTGGTTGTACAAATAGAACCGGGTCCAATTCCAATCTTTACTGCATCTGCACCTGCATCAGCCAATGCTTTTGCACCTGCTGCGGTTCCTGCATTACCAGCAATCACTTGTAATTTTTTGAAATTCTTTTTCAACAGTTTCAATGAGTCGATCACTCCTTTGCTATGTCCATGTGCACTGTCGAGGCTGATGATATCAACACCTACATGTTGTAAAGCTGCCGCCCTGTCGAGCATATCTGAAGTAATACCTAAAGCAGCACCTACCAGTAATCTTCCGAATGAATCTTTAACAGCATAAGGATGACTTTGTACCTGTAACATATCACGGTAAGTAATTAAGCCGGCCAATGTGCCATCTTTTTTTACGACAGGTAGTTTTTCAATTTTATGATGACTGAGAATATTCTGTGCTTTTTTAAGATCTGTTCCTTCAGGTGCAGTTATAAGATTAGTTGAAGTCATTACTTCGCTCACCTTCTTTTTATAATTGGTTTCAAAACGAAGATCACGGTTGGTAAGAATGCCTACCAGTTTATTTTTCATATCAACAATAGGAATGCCGCCAATCTTATTTTCTTTCATCAATTTCAACGCATCGCTGATGGTAGCATCTATATGTAAAGTAATGGGATCAATGATCAACCCGCTTTCACTCCGTTTTACTTTACGCACCTGTGCTGCCTGATCTTCAATAGTCATGTTTTTATGCAGGATGCCGATGCCACCTTCTCTTGCCAATGCAATTGCAAGACCAGCTTCGGTTACTGTATCCATTGCTGCAGACAACATAGGGATGTTTAATTGAATAGACTTGGTGAGTTGGGTACTGATATTTGTTTCTCTTGGTAATACCTGGCTGTAGGCTGGCATGAGAAGAACATCGTCAAATGTAAAACCTTCGCCAAAAAATTTGGTGAGAACAGCTTTGCTGAAAGTGGAGTTATTTCTTGTTGCCATGTGCAAAGGTAAGGGAAGGACTGCTTTGCTTCCAAATCGGTAAAATAGAAATTGTTTTGTACCACTTTCAGGTTATTCATTATTTTTTTTTTGTACTTACTTGCAAATAGAAAAAACAGTTTCTACATTTATACAACTTCATCCTTTCTTCTGCTGAATTACCATGTTTGCTTCGAACCACTAAAGTTTTTATCATTTTTCATTAACCTCAAAACAAACATGCACATGAAAAAGCTGATTTTCACACTTGCTATTGTAACCGCAAGTACAATTTTATTAACAGCCTGTAAAGGTGATACTGGTCCTGCCGGCCCTGCCGGTCCTGCTGGTCCTGCGAGTACAGTTGCTGGCCCCGCTGGTCCTGCCGGTCCTGCCGGTCCCGCTGGTCCTGCTGGTCCCGCTGGTC
>JANMOR010000251.1:0-3479 GCA_031369435.1 Chitinophagaceae bacterium | reverse complement strand
ATGAATAAAAAGCACGATCCAGGTAAATAAAACAGCGTTAATAAGCAGGTCGCCCAGCGAACGTAATACCATGTTAGAGCCGTAAATAGAAGGGTCAAACATTTCAAACTGCCTGAAGTTTAAAGGAACAGGAAGATAATAACTCAATATCCTGAGGGCGAGTACCAGTGGCACAAAAAATAAAAGTGCTTTTAAAAGTCCCCGTTTTGCCCCAATTCTAATTGCCAGCAGATGGATGAAAAGCAATACAAAAATGGCTGCGAAAATCCGAAGCCATACTGCAATCAAATTATTTTTGGGTACTTCCTGCACAGGCCTTTCGGCCAGGAAAAATAATGTATTACCTGCTAAGGATTTTACTGCAGCGCCTGCAGGCTTATCAGCAATGTCGAAATTTCTTTCGATCTCTTTGCCAGCAACGAATTTATTTTCAAGGTAATTATTTACTACAAAATAATTCCACTTAACCGGAATCAATGCCATTACCAAACAGTTGCTGCCATCTTTTAATTCTGTTGTTTTTTTATACACGGTATAATAACCGTTAATGAGTTGTTCAAACCAAACGCCATCGGCCCGTTGCCATAATTCAATACCCGGTAAAATAGTTTGTGTATTCCAGAAACGTGTTTGAAAACCATCGGCTCCATCTGATGCAACAAAAATGAAGTAATCTTTTTTTAATAATTGCTGAAAGGAAGTTTTGTTGTAAGTACCGTAATTTAAACTGCGGAGTAAGGCAGTATCTTTCAGTATTTTTTCAAAATCTTTTTCCCTGCTGTTGATGGTGCGCTGCAATGTTTTTTTAACCTGTGCGGGTGCCGATGTGTACGACCAGTAATATTGAAACAGATACGAAAATGTAAGAAACCATCCTGCCAATATGAGCAGTAACCCATTTTTATAAAAAAAGCGGCGGATGGTTTTAATGTGGCTCAATAGAAAAAATTATTTTTCCCTGTTTTTTGTTTTAATGCGGTTCCAGATATTGTCCATTTCTTCGAGACTCATATCCACCAGTTGTTTTCCATCACTTACTGCTTCCTGTTCCATTTGTGTAAACCGCTGAATAAACTTACGGTTGGTTCGTTCAAGTGCATGATCTGCATCAATCTGCAAAAACCGTGCATAATTAACCAATGAAAAAAATACATCGCCCAGTTCCTCTTCCATTTTGTCTTTATCATTCAACTGCACCACTTCTTTTAACTCACTGATCTCTTCCTCAATTTTTTCAAATACCTGGTCTTTATTGTCCCATTCAAAACCAACCTGTTTTGCCTTTTCCTGAATGCGGATGGCTTTTACCATCGATGGTAATCCTTTGGGTACACCACTGAGTACAGATGTTTTTCCTTCCTGCAATTTCAGCTTTTCCCAATTGCGTTTTACATCTTCTTCATTCTTAACTTCTACAAGTCCTGAGCTTGTCGAAGGATAAATATGAGGATGACGGGCAATGAGTTTTTCACAAACGCCATTGAGCACTTCGGTTAACGTAAACTGCTGTTGCTCCATTCCAATTTTTGAATAGAAGACGAGGTGCAGCATCAGGTCGCCCAACTCTTCTTTGATGTGTTGCCAGTTTTTTTCAGTAATGGCATCAGCTAACTCATAAGTTTCTTCAATGGTGAGAGGGCGGAGTGTTTCAATGGTTTGTTTTTTATCCCAGGGACATTTTTCCCGCAACTCATCCATAATGGTTACAAGCCGTTCAAAAGCATCCTGCACATTATTTTCAATCATATACTAAATATTAAAAAAAGAATAAGAGAACAAAGCAACAAATAAGAAACTGTTGATGATAAGAGCGATGTATAATAACAGCAAATATTTTACAATGGTTTTAAACCTTCGCTGTGCATACATCCTGCGCATGGCTTTGTACAGGTAAATGAACATATATGCCCATAGTACAATGCTGAAGAATGTTCCCCATCCGCTTGAAGCCAGGAATTTGTTGTTGGTAAAGATCAATAACAACATGAGAAACACAAATACAAACAGGTGAATGGTAAATACCAAATGACTTACATAATAAAATTGTTTGCGGCGGATATACAGCAATGATAAGATCAATGCAAACAAGGGCAGGGATATAAACAGCATCTTGGGTAATGAATGCAATGCATGATCTAACAAAGCCCGGTTGAATTTAGAATTATCGCCGCCGTATTTTTCTTCAATAATAATTAAACGCCGTACAAAGATGCGTTGCAGCCAGTGATCTCTTTTTTCTTGGGGTAACAATTGCTGAGCTGAATCATATGCAGCCATTGATTTATACTTCGGCCCATCCGATGTAAGAAAATTAAAGTCATTGTCATCATTTGTTGAACTGTCATTCAAATCTTTTTTCTTACTGGTATCGGCCGGGAGAATTTTTTTAATGATAGCTGAATCTTCTTTTGTTTTTGCTCCTTTCAATGCTTGTTCTCTTGCCTCTTTGGGTAAGAATGGAGTCTTTCTTTTTAAAAGTCCGGATGAATCTTTGACAGTTATTGTGCCTGTGTCTTTGGTATCACCCGAAAAAAAACTAAAAAATAGGATAAAGAAAAAAGCCGAACTGAAAATATACATCCTTACCGGGTTCATATAGCTTGCCCGTCTTCCACGTAAATACTCAGCCGACAGAAACCCGGGTTTGAATAAGAGATAACGGAGTGAGGTAATGAACTTGCCTTCAAAATGAGTGATATCGTTGAAAAAGTGAACCACCAGGCCAATGGCCGTTTCTTTGGGCTCTACATTTTCCTGCCCGCATACATGGCAATATCTGCCAAATACCCTTGCATTACAGTTTAAACAATTTTTTTCTTTCCGGGCTTTTCCGTGCGACATGTAGCCGAAGTTTTGCTAAAAATAGAAAATCGGTGTCAACTTTGACAAAGTTTTGAACTTTGGCAAAGTTTTTAGTTGTTTGAAAATATCTTTGACAGAATTATGAATACCACTCGTCTTCCATTTATCCTATTTGTTTTTGTTGCAATTCCCTTTTGCAGCTTCAGCCAGTTTTACCAGAAAGATATCATCAGCACCAAACAAACAGCTGAACAACTGAAGCAATACAAATCCAATAAAATCAAAAAAGTGATCCTGAATTCTTTTGAAGCAAGAGGCGAACCTGTTGATCAGTTTATCTGCTACCAGGAAGTATCGCCTTCTTATAATTCAATTAAAACATATAGCCAAACAGTTCAAACATTACAGTCGGTTTTGAACAGCCAGTTTAATTTTAAAGGACAGCTCATCCGCAGTGCCGATAGTTCCAATACCACATTGAATGTTTCATCTTATACCTATGATGCAGCAGGAAGATTGGTTGCGGTTGAATCGGTTTCACAAGCTTACGCTTATCAAACAAAAGAAATTGAAAAAAGATACTGGACCTATGACTCCAGTAACCTGCCTGTAAAAATGTTACGGATTAAAAACAATACCGATACTGTTGAAGTATTTTTTACTGCCGATGAAAAAGG
>JANMOR010000711.1:0-1717 GCA_031369435.1 Chitinophagaceae bacterium | reverse complement strand
CAAAATTTCTATTACCAAATTTTGGCGTGGCTAATTTATTGTTGATTGATTTTAGCGTAACTACTGATGCAAAACGTTTAGAAAAATTCCAGCGCACACGGCTTGAAAAATCGCTGAGCGTTCTTGTTTCCAAACCATAGGTTAAGATAGAACGATTGCTATTACGGATATGTGTGAGATCAAATCCCCATGAACTGCTGGTACGGTTAAAGAATAGTGTATTGGTAATGATGGAACTCAGTGAGATCAAACTAGTATCAGCAGCAGGTTTAGAAAATGGATTTAAGCTGATATTTTTTTGAGAGATTTCTTTCTTGAAGATCTGCATACCTGATTGTACAGATATTCTTGTAATAAACTTTTTAATTCCTTTTACTTTATTGATATCGATCAAAGCTCTCGGATTCAGGTTGACCGTGTAGTTGAACTGATTGTAATTGGCACGTATAAAATCGAGTGTGGGTGTAAACACACGGATATATCTTGCCTGGTCCTGGTACAACGCTACTTCAAATTCATTGATCTGCGGAATACCATCTGCATTATAATCATTCCATGTGTACTCCCCCTGCCCTGCCGGCACTTCCAAAAAAGAATAATCACGGCGTTGTTCCTGCCCGCTGCCTGCTTCATACAACACATTACCAGAAAGCATGCCTTTCCATTCGTTCACAAAATATTCTGCACGGCCAAGTAAAGTGCGTTCAGGTTTTTGCCCGGTTAACTGTGCATTATAAACTTTTAACTCTCTAACGGTGGCATTCAGGCGAAACTGGTGACGTTCACTATTCATCAGTTCAACATATGCATTGTAGTTATAACTTCTATCAACCTGTTCAAGATTTTTTCCCAGCGGCAATTTATCTCTCCGGGTAAAAAAGTTGGCTCCCCATTTATTGGCTGCTTCTTTTGACCGGAGAAAGATGGTCCATGTATCCCACTTAAAAGTAAGAGCAGTTAATGAGTCAGTTTTCCTGTTCCTGATTTCACTATGTTCTAAATAATACTGTCCTCCTATTTCAATTTGGGCCAATTTGTCAAATCGTTTTTTCAAATCAACCCGGGGGCGAAGAAAAAAACCTTTGTTGTTACCACTATCAGTTGAAGAATAATTCATGCTTCCATTCCATGTCCAACCTTTTTGAGTGAGTGAATGTTGTACCATATGCCTTAAACCGCTGAATAAATTTCCACGTTGGTAACTTTGCACAGCATAATTGAATTTGTGTTCCCTGCCACGCATTAATTCCACAGCAGCATCAATGATCTGTTCTTTTTCCTGCTGAAGAAAAATGGGTAACCCCCACTCTCTTGTAAATTCAACAGGCCGTAAGCGTTCCAATGCACGGAAACGATCCTGCACATATTCATAACCTCCGGTTAATTTATATTGCAAAGGATTTTTGGGATTGCCTTTAAAACGGTTGCTGTATTGCATTACCAACCGGCCTGCCATTCCATCATCATTGGCTTTATCTTTCCTTGAAAGTGTATTGATATCAAACCTGCTCACCGCCAGTTCCGACTTCATCAGAAAATTTTTGTTGAGTTGGTAATCGGCACCAACCGTTATCATTTGCTGTGTGCGGGGTGCAACCAAACGTACAGCAGGTACAAATCTTCCTTTCCTGATTCCATTATCAGGAGCCACCCATTTAAATGTTCTGCCGTTTGCTCCGTTAATTTCCTGTATATAATCTCCGTTGCCTTCGCCCAC
>JANMOR010000672.1:0-1549 GCA_031369435.1 Chitinophagaceae bacterium | reverse complement strand
CATCGCCTTTCCACCATCCGCAAGGCTGATAAAATTATTGTGCTGGAGAGGGGTGAAATTAAAGAAACTGGTTCACACGATGAGTTAATGAATAAGCAGGGCTTGTACTTCCAGTTACACAATATGCAGTTTGAAAAGCAGAAGACGCTGGTATAAATTATCTTTCTTTTCTCCCCAATAATTTTAGTAAATTGCAGTATGTCTGAAAGTAAGAAGTATCAACAGGATGATTTACCGCCTTCTGCGATGAACGAGGATGGCAGTATTGATTACTGGAAAGCTGCTGAAGAAAGAGACAGGAGGGAAGCAATGCAACTTACTTACACAGAAAGATTCAGGCTGATGATGCGTTTAATGCGTATCGATATGATGCTCCGCAATGCAAAAGTTACTCACAAGAAATTTCCTGAATAGTTTATGGATATAATGGACGAAAACCTCCTTGATTTTTGGAGGTGGGCTAATCATTTTAATCTTAATTATATAATGGTTGGAGGAGTGGCAGTTAACCTGCATGGATACTCAAGAACTACAAAGGATATTGACATTTGGATAAATGATACGGGGGATGAAAGGCGTAAATTCGGGCTTGTACTTGGAAAATTTGGATACGATGGAATCAATTTTGAAGAATTTCAGTTTATTCCCGGATGGACGGATTTCTCTATAGGTACGGGTGTAAAAATTGATGTTTTTCTCGGAATGAAAGGTCTCGAAGGATACTCTTTTGATGAATGCCTGCAAATGGCAACCATTGCAGAGATAGAAAATATCAAAGTACCTTTTCTGCACATCAACCAGCTTATAGCAAACAAGAAAGCAGTTAACCGTCCCAAAGATCAATTAGATGTAATTGAACTGGAAAAAATTAAACAACTACGCAAAGAAATGGGGCTTGATTAAAACTCAAAACAAATTCTCTCCCGGTATCTTGCCAAATTACCCCTGTAACCCTATCTTTGCCGCAAATTTCGGAACTAATATGTTGGCAAAAGGCACCAAAACTTTACTGGGAGCGGTTTTCAGCACAATATTTTTACTTTTTTCTTACAGTTTAATGGCACAACATGAGGGTGAAAATGCACCCGCTGGCCATGAACCGGCTGCTGAAGAAGGTTTTAATGCCAAAAAAGTAATTTTTGGTCACATCATGGATGCTCATGAGTTTCATTTTGCTGAATACAAAGGCAGCGACGGGCAAAAGCATCCAATCTCTATCCCCCTTCCGGTTATCTTATATTCTCCCAAAAAAGGTACTTCTGTTTTCATGTCATCTAAATTTGAACATGGACATGCTGAAGTTGACGGATATAAATTAAATGCTGAAGGCAAAATCGAAGCAGTTGATGGTTCAAAAGTGTATGACTTTTCACTTACCCGTAATGTGGTGCAAATGATACTTGCTTTGGCCTTGCTTGTTTGGATAATGATTAGTGTAGCCAAAACATATGGCAATGGCCAGGGGGTAACTTCTGCACCTAAGGGAAAACAAAACTTAGTGGAGGTGCTGGTAACCTTTGTACGTGATGAAGTGGCAAAACCTAATCTC
>JANMOR010000755.1:0-6342 GCA_031369435.1 Chitinophagaceae bacterium | reverse complement strand
AATCGGCTGTTTTTGGGACTACCCGAGCAAGTGGGGATGAGCTCGGTAGGATTAAGCAAAATAGATACGCTGATTGAATATCTTCCAACTCAGAAAAATCGCAAAAAAGGTTACAGCATTTTCAACGACTCAAAAAAAGAGCTATGGGTATCCCTAAATGATGATGGTTTTGCAAAAATTAGCAACCAACCCATACATATACGACCTGAAAATTTGGTTATTCAAAGACACAGGGTGTCATTTATCAATCTTGTTAATGATAAAATATTCATTCCTACTTCAGGAGGCATTGGCTATATTGATATTAATACACTCAAGTCTATTATTTTTCATCACGCCGATGGATTACCCTCAGAAAATATTTCAACATTCAACTTTGTAAGTGATCCATCAGATCAATCAACCTGGTTTGCCTGCAAAAATATTATTTGTAATATTCCTTCTTCCAACGCCGACTATTACAGCCGGCCCCCTTTGTTGAAAATAAATGAAGCTTCGGTATTGGATTATGCAGTCATCAACTATCCAACGAATTCTATTCGTCTCAAGCATAATCAAAATGATATCCAGTTATCTTTTAGTGCTATTAATTTTACTGACCCTGAAAACATGCGGTTTGCATACCGCATTAAGAATAAAAAAGATTCCGGTTGGATACAAGCGGGCAACCGTCCAAACATTTTACTTACAAATATTTCACCCGGCGCTTATAAAATAGAAGTGAAAGTATATGCCTATGACAATAAATGGAAGGAGCAACTGGGGGAATTAGAAATCATTATCAAACATCCCTTTTGGAAAACACCGCTTTTTTTACTTGGTATGGGATTGTTGATTGCCGGGGCGGTTTATTATATATACCGATATCGTGTAACTCAAATACGTCAAAAAGCCAACCTTGACAAACTTCTTGTTCAAACAGAAATGAAAGCGCTGCATTCGCAAATGAATCCGCATTTTATTTTCAATAGTTTGAACAGCATCCGTGAAATGATATTAAGCAATGAAAACAACGAAGCTTCACGTTACCTCAGCAAGTTTGCTCACCTGATGCGTATTACACTAAACCAATCAGAAAAAACATTTGTGTCTTTACGGAGCACTATTGAATATCTGGAACGGTATGTTGAAATGGAAAAGATCCGCAACAATATGTTCACCTGCAATATCAGCTGCGATGGTGCATTAAATCCCGACGAAATATATTTACCACCGATGCTGATACAACCATTTATTGAAAATGCAATCTGGCATGGCCGGCCTGGCCCTCACAACAGTATTCATATCCAGATTGATTTCAAAAAAAATCACCAGCTATTGGTTTGCACAATTGATGATGATGGCATTGGTATTGATCAATCATTGCAGGATAAAGAAAGCAAACTGCAAACACACCAGTCGCTGGGAATAGCTAATATTAAAAACCGTATCCGGTTACTGAACGAAAAATATAACCTGCAAAGCAGTGTTATACTCGAAGACAAATCAACTCTTTCCGGCGGTACAACTACCGGCACCCATGTTACATTGAATTTACCACTTAAACTACCTGAGTTATGAATACCATAAAAACCATACTGGTGGATGATGAACCACGTGGACTGGCATCGCTCCAAAAACTATTAGAAATAAATTGTACAGATGTGGATGTAGTTGCCTGTTGCAGCAGTGTAGAAGAAGGAAAAATTAAAATTGAACAAATGCAACCTGAATTGGTTTTCCTTGACATTGCCATGCCTGTTAAAAATGGGTTCGATCTTTTAAAGGAAATAAAGAAATTAAACTTTGAAGTGATCTTTGTTACAGCACACAATCAATTCATGATCGAAGCTTTCCATTTCAGTGCAATTGACTACCTGCTTAAACCTGTAGATGATGAATTACTTGTTGATGCTGTTAACAGGGCAAAAAAAAGAATAGCAGAAAAAAACGGCAGTAAGAATATTGAAACCTTTATCCACAACGTACAACAAAAGAAATCGCCACAGAATATGAAGCTTTGTCTTCCATCACTGAAGGGTTTCCAGGTAGTGGAACTGAATACTGTTCTGTATGCCGAATCATCCGGCAATTACACGAATTTTTATTTTACAGCCCAGCATCCGGTTTGTACATCAAAGCCAATGCATGATTATGAAACACTGCTCGAAGATGCTGGCTTTGTGCGGATACATAAATCTTATCTCATCAACCTATTGCATGTAAAAGAATATATCCGTGGTGAAGGGGGCAGTGTTTTACTCAGCAATGGACACGAGGTAGAAGTATCGAGAAGAAAAAAAGATTTATTGATGAACCGGATGAAAGAGTTTTATAAATTTTAATTACACCCCCTCGGCTGATGCTGACTATAATATTTTGATTTTTCAGCAAAAGCCTGTCCACCATTCCCTGCGAATCTTAAATCAATAGCTTTCAATTGTCCTTCGAGTTGTATTAACTGTGTTAAGAGGTTCCTGTTGCAAGCAATTTTATCCTGTAAACTGTTAGAACTCGGGCTTCTTCGCAATGATTCTTCCAGGTTACAAATACTTACCTGAGTTGTAAGGATAGAACCCTGTACCATCATCAAGGGGTCCATCATACCCAGCACAGCTTGCTGAGTTGGGCCATCCTGAAAAGTGTTTCCCTCCTGACTTACAACCAAATTCTCTTCCTGTATTCGCAGTTGTTCTTTTCTGAAATTGATCACAGCCATTTTTTGCGAAGTGCAATTCCCTGTATTAGCCCTTGCTTCATCTCTTGCAATTTTTTCCCGTTCTTTTTGCAGCTCAAGACGGCGCTTTCTTACAAACTCATCTTCCATAATTTTAAACTGTGTAGGATCGAAACAGGTGTAAACAGTTTCAATTGAAGAAATCCTGTATTGATTGGGACCATCCTCCATTTCCAAAACGAGGTACAACCCCTCTTCTGTTTTTAAATATCCAACACCAAAATTTCCAAGGAACCGAACCCCATGAAGCCTTTCGGGATAGCGTTCACCGTATACATACCAGGTTGCTGTGCCACCATCAAATTTATAGGCTCTTGCATTTAATTTTCCTTCGCAATAATTTCTTGTTTCTGCTTTTCTTACAAGCGGTGTAGTACCTGAAGCTAATGGCATTACATATTTATGCGTTTGTGTGTTGCCGGTAGATACCCAATGTTCAATTGTTCCGTTTCCTCCATCCATGTTTTTATAAATGTAAACATTGCCTTTCAGGCCTATTACATAAAATAAAAAATCAGGGATTTCAGGTAAAATATCAATCAATATTCCACCTGTTGTTGAAGGCGGCAAATAACCCATGTATCCATCTGTTGTATTAAGATACATGCACTGCTCTACTACATGGCCGGGTATGGTTAATTTTAAATTCACCTGTTTATCAAAACAAAGCCGTTGGGTGATGGGCATAATGGTGATGGCAGGAGTTGTTCCTGAAACAACGGGTGCCTGTAAAACAGCTCTGCGCCAGCTTCCCCAGCCAATTGTATCTCTGCGAGGTGGTTGTGCATGTATGATGTTGATTGATTGAACAATCAACACAGCAGCAATGAGAAAATATTTTATGTATTGCTTTTTATTATTTTGATTTCTTAAAATGGTTGGTGAGGACACCAACCATGGCGTGGCGAGGAGATAATACTTCATGCGATTGGTTTAAAGATGAATTTATTTAAACAAATTATTATTGTTTATACATCAGTACAGGTTTATGATTGCCGGCTGTATTGCCGCACATCATTCCTTTTTCATGATTCAGGAATTTTACTTTTGCCGTTTGGTCGCCCAGCCTCATATTGATCAATGATCTGTCTGTTGCATCATAACGGAATGAAATGCTTCTGCTTGAAGTGCCATTGTTAAATGTTCCTGTAATAACAGAAGCATCTGCACCCACTGTGCACCGAACAATGCCTGTTTCATTTCCCCAACGCAACCTCCATTGTGTATTGATCAGTTGTTCAAGGATGGGATCGGCTGAACTATGGGTTATATAAGTCCCTTTGGTTGCATAGCCTCCAAATGTTTTACCGTCAGCATCTTTATGAAAGCCACTCATAATTTTTGAAGCCGGGTTAATGTAGTACACAAATTTCCTTCCCAGTAACTGATCCCATCGTTGATTAGGAGTTGACAGATCAAAATAAAACTCCATCATATTCCCTTCTATCTTTCCATTAACTCTGTAAGTATTACCAGCTTCATCATAAAATACGCCAATGCGTTTTTCAACAGGAATAATTGTTCCTCCATTCGTTTCACGCAAAGCACCTCCAAACCCACTGTAGGTATAATTCATTCCGGGTATATGATAAACATCCAAAACTCCTTTATGCCCATCGTAACTTAAATTCCACCGGCCCATAAACGCCAATTCATTAAAAGTGGTTGGCTCACGTATGGCTGTTATATATGTTGCACCAACAACTGGTGAGCTGATAAGACTATTGTATGGCCGTTTGTCAAACAAACTTGCACAGGGCACATTGGGAGGATTATAATAACTGTCTTTTACTAAAAACTTAGGGTTGGCAGGATCGGTTTTATCATAACCAATGATGATAATATTATGACTACCCCCGTTGATCATTACACTAATTTCATATCCCAGGTCCAATACTTTTTCATACTCAGCGGTATTAAGATATTGTGCTCTTGTAAATTCAACACCTGTAATTGCACCATAATAAAGAGGCGGAGTTAATACACTATCTGTAAGTTGAGTAGTATTAAAATCATTCACTACCCGTTGTACATCAGAAAAAGCAGAAGGCCCCGGATAAGATGGCCTGAAAGGAACATCCTGTTCCAGTGGTATTTTTAAACCATTCGTTAACCAAAAAATACTGCCGCCGCCTTGTGTTGCACCCATTTGATTTTCCCTGACATTGCTGGCTGTAACTCTGTCCCAGTATGGTTCTAAATACATCACCTTGCTCATGATGGAAAAAAATTCTTCTGATAAATTCAATTCGCCATAACCTCTTTTTTTATAAGCCGCTTCTAATGCAGCAAGGTTTGCAAAGTATGTACAGCTTCCTCTTTCAATACCAAGAGCCTGGTGCTTTAAGGGTGTTTGATTCAATCGCAGATCAACCAGGTTGGGCCCGATGATGGCACTATCGTATGATTTTTCAAATAACCAAGATTGATTAACTGCATTTGTATTATCCCATAATTGAATGGCTGCTCCCCCCCGTTCAATAACTCCCCCTGTTACATCAAGTACTTTGTTAGAACTTCCTGCTGCTGCACTCCGTATAGTATATTTTTGATTACCAGCCGCTTGAATAAACCATTTTGTTTCTTCAGATGTTGCACTTTGTGGCCATGTTTGTACAAGACTTCCATTGTGTATGCCCTTGGTTGTATTTACTTTTAATGCTTTACCTGATGCTACATTAATGAAATAATATTTTCCGGCACCTGCACTTTTTAAATCCCATAGTTGATTGAGTGCATAATAAGGCAGCCATATCTGCACACGGGCTCCATCATTCTTAAAGGTATTTGATTCTGCTTCCAACACCCGCCCATTACCAAGTTTGATCAGATACCTTCCTTCGGGCATACTGATATTTGTTGCAGCTGTTGGAGATGGCGGATCAACATGAACTACCTGGTTATTATTTGTAACCGGCGGTTTAACCTGAACTTGAGATTTTTGTTTGTTGGTTAAATATTTCGGATCAATTTCAAAAGCTATCGTGTATGGATTATTGTCAACTTTCTCTACCATTTTTTGATACAGATCACGGGCAAAAGCAGTATCGCCGGGTCTCATTTTTAAAAAAATTAACTGATTGCCGTTTCTTCTTAACTCACCCCGTTTTTCCATCTCCTGAAAATAGCGTTCAGCATCTTCCCTTGAAGATTGAGCCATACAATTTAAAAAGCAAGAAAACAAAACGGTTAATGAAAGAAGTAGTCGTAACATATTTTATAAATAAAAAATGATAGTAAGTATTAGTACTAAACAGAAATCATCAGGCTCCCAATACAAGTTCTATTTCAATATCAGCCGAATCGTTATTGTCTTCATTCGACTCTCTTACTGCACCATAAAAATCAGCTGTTACTTTAAATGGAACGCTGTATGTTCCCCTTCCTAAATCGGAAAGGCTGCAAGAAAAAACAAAATTGCGTATAATGGTTTCACCACGACGCATGCCTGTTAATGGAAGAGGTGTTCCAAAGATGGCCCACTCTTCGCCATGAAGCCCGGTTCTTCTTTGAGAAGCTACCAATTTAAAATCGCCGGTTGGTTGTTCACCCTGGTTAGTAATAGTAATACTTACGGTAATAAAATATTTTCCTTTGCTGGCATTTTTCGATCCGTTTACAAAACT